>JAKSSQ010000082.1 GCA_024403005.1 Clostridia bacterium
GCCGCTCGTTCGACTCTCCATGCACTTTTGCAATAGAAAACCCGGAATGGGTTCATCCATTCCGGGTTTTCATGGTGAAGGCGGTGAGAGTCGAACTCACGTCCGAAAGCATTTCCGCCAGACTTTCTCCGAGCGCAGCCAATCTTTTAAAGTTTCGGAAGCCCGGTCGCCGGTTGGCAGGCTAAAGTTCTTCCTATCCTGTTAGTCCCGCCTTATACCAGGAGCTTTAAGACGGTTTCCTGCATAGTCGACGCCGGGATCTGAACCTGCAGGTGAACTCAGGCCGACGCGCGTGCGCCAAATTGGGCGCTAGTGCAGACTAAGCTGCGAATGCGAAATTGTTGTTTGTTTTAGCGTTTCTTTTTAACGGGCTCTTTTTAACGCAGACCGGGCCAACTGCGGCTCGCTTATCCAACTTCCACACCCCCGTCGAAACCTTTACGCCCCCATGAGAGTGCTGTTTTAAGCATATTAATTATACCATCTGCCCCGGGCAATGCAATTACAGAATGGTTACAAATTGGGTCACCTTTTAAACCCTAAAACACGCCCGTAATAAAGATTTCCAGGCCGATGGCGATAAGTATTACGCCGCCGAGAATCGAAGCCTTACCGGCCAGTTTTGTGCCGAATTTGCGGCCTATGCGAAGGCCTCCCAGGCAGATGAACAGGGTAACGATGCCGATAATTAAAGATTCGACTATCGCTGCAGCTGCGGAGTATTCCGCTATGGTAAAGCCTACGGAAAGGGCATCGATGGAAGTCGCAACGCCCTGCAGCATTAAGCCTGCAAAGCCGACTGCGGAGGATGCTTCCTCTTCTTCGCCGCCCTTAATTCCTTCCAGCAGCATCTTGCCGCCGATAAAGGCCAGGAGCAGCAGAGCAATCCAGGGGATGAACTTCTGGAAAGCTGTGAAAGCCTGGGCAATTGTGTGGATGCAGATCCAGCCCAGAAGGGGCATTAAAATCTGGAACAGGCTGAAGGTTCCTGCGATGGAAACCATCCTTTTTCTGCTCATGTCCGGCTCGTTGAGCCCATTGGCCATGGAAACGGAAAATGCGTCCATAGCGAGGCCTACGCCGAAAAGTATGCTGTTAATAAAGAACATGAAGTTCCATTCCATATGTATTTCCTCCAGAACAGTAAAAGTAATATTAGCACATATCCCAAGGCCTTTCAAGGATGAAACCCTTGAGAATACAGGCATTTTATTGTAAAATACCCATTGTGCGATTAAAATTCCGTACGTGCAAACAAAAATTTAAAATAGAGGAACCAATGAACACTAACTTTCTAAAATCCCGTAAATTAAGCGCATTTATGGCCTTCGCAATGCTCTGCGCATTTGCACTTGCAGGCTGCGGTGAACCTGCGCCTCCTGCGGATACGGAAGCCCCCGTAATCGAAGGCGTTGCAGATCTGCAGACCTACGTGGGCACAGCTGTTTCCTACAGAACTGGCGTAAGCGTAACCGACGATACGGACGAAAACGTAGAACTGATTATAGACGCGTCCGCAGTTGATTTGTTCACGCCGGGCGTATACGACATCGTATATTCCGCAGTGGACGCTGCAGGCAACGAAGCAAAGCTCATAGCAAGCCTTACGGTAGAAGAAAAGCCTGAAAGCGAAGAGGGCGAAGATGTGGAAAATGCCGCCGCTCCCGAAAGCAGCACCGAAATTACTTCCGAAATGGTTAACGCTCTGGCAGATTCCATTCTCGCAAAGATTACCACACCTTCCATGTCCAAGTACGAAAAGGCAAAGGCTATCCACAAGTATCTTTACGACCACATCAAGTACATCGGGCACGCAGACAAGCTCGACTACGAAAAGGCCGGATACATTGGCCTCAAGTCCGGAAAGGGCGACTGCTACACTTACAGCTGCGCAGCTAAGGTGCTCCTTACAAGATGCCAGATTTCCAACATCCAGATGGAAAGAGTAGGCGGCTGGACCGAGCATTACTGGAACGCAGTAAATACAGGCAATGGCTACTACCACTTCGACGCATGCTGGCAGCCCACCGGTTATAAGGGGGAAACCTTCATGATCGATGAATCCACCGCAAGAGCCTACACAAAGAGGCTGGCAGACGCAGGTGTCCGCACAAATTACTACACCTACGACTACAAGAACTGCCCGGTTAAGATCGTCGGCTGGGAAAAGTACGCACCGGATTACGGTCTGCCTTATCCCGAAGGCTACGGCCCGGAAGAACCTGCAGTAACACCTGCTCCGCAGACTCCTGCAACGCCCGTGGCACCTAACCAGCCCGCAGAGCCGCCCAAGGAAGAAGCTCCCGCTGACCCAACTCTGCCCGGCGAAGACCAGCAGCCCCAGCAGCCGGAAGTAAGCCCGGTTCCCGACGTTCCCGGAACTCCCGTTGAACCTCCTGCAGACGTACCTGCTGCAGAACCGACCCCGGAACTGCCCGCACAGGACCAGGCTCCGGAAGGACTTGGAATCTAGTAAAATAAGCAATAAAAAGCCCGCATCTGCCGAAGATGCGGGTATTTTTGTGCGATTTTGCTCGCGCGCTTGCAACTTTGCGGATTCGCGCGGTTCTGCAGATCTGCGGACTATTCGTCTTCCAGTCTTTCGATCATTGCGTAGATAGCCTTTGCGCTGTTGAAGTTTGCGGGAACGATTTCAACTGCGGGGATAGCTACATCGTATTCATCGTCGATGAAGGAGATGATGGACAGGATATCCAGAGAAGTGATGAGCTTGCCGTCTACCAGATTATCTGCTGTTTCGAAATCGATGCTGTCGTTTATATCTCTTAAGAAATCGAGAAGTGCTTCCATTGTTATATATCCTTTCTGTTGAGCTGAGATGTTTCAAAGGGTCTGCGTAGGGTTGTAACTTCGCCGCCTTTGCAGAATATGATTTCCGGCATACGTCTGCTCAGGAAGAGGTAAATGCCTTCCGTTACAGAATAGGCTCCGCAGTTTTCAAAGACCAGAACGTCTTCTTCTGCCAGACCGTCGAAATGTACGCCTTTGCAGATTATATCATTTAATGAGCACAGACTTCCATATAAAAACCATTCTTTATCGGTCTGCGGCGTATTTCCTGAAGGAATGTGCTGCATTACAGGCTTGTGCATGCCCATCATCTGGCCATAGTAATTGAGGTGGTTCATGCCGCCGTCCAGAATTGCGTAGTTGTCGTCTCCGTCGGATTTAAGGTCCATAACCTTTGTAGCATAGCTTCCGCAGTCGAAAGCTATGAATCTGCCCATTTCCACCGTAAGGCTTGCAAGGCCGGAGATTGCGCCCAGCTCTGCTGCCAGCTCTTTTGCGGGGGCGAGGGTGTCGGAGAAGTCGTCTCCTTCGAAGTAGGGCACTTTAAGGCCGGGGCCGTATTCCAGCTTTTCGGGTTTGAAGCCAATGGCTTCCAGTTCTTCGAACAGGCCCTGCAGCTTTACGAAATCCTTAAGCTGGTGCTTAAGCTTTCTCTGGGTGCCCATAAAGTAATGGATGCCCTTGATTTCTGCGCCTTCCAGGCTTTCGCGGCCCTTAACTGCGCCCAGCAGGTCTTCCTTAGACATGCCGAACTGAGTGCCGCCGCCGTTGAGCCTTAAAATTACGGGAAGCTTTCTTCCCTGAGCGATGCCTTCTTCGTTTATGTATTTAAGATGCCTTAAAGATTCTGCGGTAAAGAGGCCGACTCCATAGTCTGCAGCTTCCTTAACGTCCCATCTTTCCTTGTTTACGCCGGAATAGATGATTTTTTCAGGCGGTACCTGATAGAATTCGCAGATGGAAAGCTCTCCCGGGCTGCACACTTCCAGGTTGTCCACGATGTCGATAATTTCGGGGATAAAGAAGGGGTTAGCCTTAATGGAATAGCAGAGCTTTGCGTGGGGAGCCAGGATATCCTTAATGTCCTGAGTTCTTTTTCTTAACTTGTCGATGTCGAAGATAAAGGAAGGGCTGGTGTGGCTCTCCAGTATTTTCTTAATGTCTTTAACGTCCATTAACGAGCTCCTTTGCGCTCTTCGTAAACTGCCATGAGGGCATTTCTGTCGATCTTGCCGTTCTTGGTCATGGGCATGGAATCTACAAAAATAGTGGTGTTGGGGTGCATGAACTGGGGCAGGACCTTAGTCAAATGCTCCTCCAGAGTTTCTTTTGTGCAGCTGCCTGTGCAGAAGAGAAGAATTTTGGATCTCTTGTGCTCGTAGATGCAGCAGGCTCTCGAGATGGTTTCCAGATCCATGGCTGCATTTTCGATTTCACCCATTTCTATGCGGTGACCCATATGCTTAACCTGGAAATCCTTGCGGGAAGTGTAGATAAGGTCGCCGTTTTCGTCGTACTTCGCCAGGTCTCCGGTTCTGTAGATGAGTTCGGGCCATGCCTTGTTTAAGGGGTTCTGAACAAATGCTTCCGCAGTCTTTTCCGGGTTGTTGTAGTAGCCCAGAGCGAGGCATGTGCCTGCTACGCAGATTTCGCCTTCTTCGTCCGCATTTGTTATGAGCTTATCTTCTTCGTCCAGCAGGAAGACCTTTTCGTTGGGGAAGGCCTTTCCTGCAGGGATAATGTCTCCCTTTTCGAAGTCTCTGTCGATTATGTAGTATGTGCAGTTGCAGGTAATTTCCGTCGGTCCGTAAACGTTGGCGAACATTGCCTGGGGCAGGTACTTCTTCCATTTGTTCAGGTGCTTAACAGGCATTACTTCGCCGGAGAAGCAGATCTTGTTAATGGTTTCGGGCACCTTGTATTCGAAGCCGTTCATTACGGATACGAAGCACATTGCGGAAACGGCCCAGATGCATGTGGTCACCTTTTTGTCCGTAAGGTAGTCCATGAGGTTCACAGGCACGCTGAAGTAACTGCGGGGGATGAGCTGCACCTTTGCGCCGGTGTAGAGGCCGCTGTAGATGTCCTTTACGGAAACGTCGAAGTCGAAGGGCGCCTGGTTTGCGATAACGTCGCTTCTGCCGATTCCGAAGGTTTCGTCGAATACGGGGATAAAATCTATGACGGATCTGTGGCAGATGGCTACGCCCTTGGGCACGCCTGTGCTGCCGCTGGTGAAGTTAATGTAGAGAGGATCTGTGTCCAGGGCCTGCATTCTGCGGGTCTTTAAAGTTTCTTCGCAGATTTCTGCTTCCAACACGTCTTTAAGCGCGTGAACCACCGGAAGGCCTTCGATATCCTTAAAGGATTCCATGCCTTCTTCATCTGCGATTACCACAGCCGGTTCCAGAGTCTGCAGGATTTTTTCTATTCTTGCCTTGGGCTGGTTAGCTTCCAGGAAGGAATAGGGGCAGTCTGCGTAGGCTGCGGAAAACATGCAGATTACAGCTTCCACGGACTTTTCAACGCAGATTAATACGGGCTGCCTTGCCTGTGCAGATGCTGCGATAAGGCTTCCGCCGGCCTTTGCCTTTGCGGAAAGTTCTGCAAAGCTTATGTCTTTATTCGGGTCTCCGAAGGCTTCCTTGTCCGGGCATTCCAGGACGCAGGTTTCCAGCCAGTCGAGTATGGATTTGGTCATATTGTCTCCGATTTACTGCGTGAATATTAGAGGTATTCGATGGATACAACTGTGTCGTTTTCTACTACGAATACGAGGGAAACACCGTTCTTTTCGTAGGAATAGATGTCGCCGGAAGGTTCGCCGTACTTTTCAACAACTGCGCTTGCGGGTGAACCGATGTATACGCCTTCGATTGTTGTTACGGAGTCGTCTGTGAGCAGGATGGAGCAGATAAGGTCTGTGTTATCGTCCTTGGGGTTTGTGGATACTGTGAATCCGGAGTAAGTGTAAACCTTGTCCAGGCCCTTGAATGCGCAGGATTCAGCTTCGAAATAGCTTGCAGGTTCGCCGAGAATTGCTTCTACGGGGCCCATTTCGTCGCCAACTGTGAATGTTGCGCCGCCTGCTGTGAATGCGAAAACTTCAGGTGCGGGAGCAGGTACATCTGTCTGTGCAGGTTCCTGGGGTGCTGCAGGTGCTTCGCTGCCGCATGCGGCGAAGGAAACTGCCATTAAAAGTACGAGTGCTAATGCAATAAACTTCTTCATTTTGTATCTCCTTAAATTTAAATAACTGACTACTGCTGTGCTTTGAGCTCTTCTTTTCTCGCTTCGAAAGCTTTATGTTTTTCCGTCCAGACCTTTTCGTAGGCTTCGTCGCCTCTGTGGTCCGTAAGGTTATATTCTTCTGAAATAATGCCGCCGAGCCATTTTGTAAGCTTTTCTCCGCCGGCCAGGTTCAGATGCAGACCGCTGTCGTAGGTGTCCACAGCGAAATCCAGGCCGATTTCTTCCAGATGGTCCAGGGTGTTTATATAGACGATGCCGTTTGCTTCTGCGAAAGCTTCCAGCTGCTCGCTCCACTGGCCGTACCAGAAGGGGTAGAGGCTGGGAGATTTAATAAGGAGCAGAGGCACATCTTTTTCCTTGCATAAATCTGCGATTTTCTGCAGATATTCCATGTTTACAGCTGCAAATCTGTAGTCTGCCAGGGGTTTGCCGCCGGGAACGTTTTCTGCGGGCTTAATGCCAAGGTTCATCATGTAGCCGCTGTCGGATACGATTTCGTCCTTAAACAGACCGGAGAAATCTTCTGCCGTAAGCTCTTTCCATCTGTCGTGGTAGCGCAGGATGGGGAAGAGGTAAGAGGCCAGAGTTTCTTCTTCCATCTTCGTGGCCTTAATGCTTTCCAGCTTGTATTTGCTCAGCTTCATGCCGTCGATGGACATTCTGTTATAGGCTTCGTTGGTCTGGGTCGGTTCACTCATGGCCAGCACGCTGACCGCAACCAGCGCCGGTTTTTCCTTTTCCAGCATTTCCGCCGTTAAGCAGTAGGTCTGGGGGATCAGCTGCTGAGCGCTTCCGCGGATGTAGGAGCTGATGCCGTATTCCTGCCAGAGCACGTCGGGAACGATGTTCTCGTAGAACTCGCAGTCGCCGGCGAAGAGCACGTCGTGGGCCGCGGTTTCCTTATAGTACTCGGCTATCAGAGACCCTTCCTGAAGGCTGGTGCGGTACTTTGGCATTAGAACTTCCGTGGCCAGAGCCAGGGTTCCTATGCATATACCTGCCGTTATTAAGATTTTAGCTATGGTTTTTGCCTTCATATCAGAACTGGTTGTAAATAAACTGGGATGCATCGTAGCCGATGCCGTAAATACCGAAAATTATAACTGCAAAGGCGAGAATTACCGCGGTCGCAATAACTGCAGTGCTTCCCTTTGCTGCGATTGCTTCGTACACGTTTTCTCTGCGCTCTTTTAAGCTGAACGTAAGCATAAGAAGGAGGCCGATGCCTGCTGCGATCCAGTCCAGAGGAACGATTCCAAGGCCGTTCTTTGCAGTTGCAAGAACTTCTGCAAGCCCAGCTCCGGAGAACATTCCGAAGATCTGGGAGCCTGCCAGCTTAATGTCCGGATATAAATCCAGAACGTTTACGATGGACATAAGGGTAAAGGTTCTTAAACACTGGAAAGCTCTGTAGCATGTATTGGCTTCAGCGCCGGGGAACTTTCCGTGGAACTTGTTATAGAAAGGCGTAAGTTCCTGGGAAACCAGGATGATTATGCCGTTGCACAGACCCCATGCGATAAAATTGAGGCCTGTTCCGTGCCAGAGACCTGTGGTTGTCCAGAGGATGATTGTGCTTAGATAGAGGCAGATTCTGTTGGATGCGCCGGTTCCGAAGCGATTCTTAACGGCCTTGCCGAGGGAGCGCATGGAAGCGGAGGTAAACAGGGGGTAGAAAACGTAATCTCTGAACCAGGAACCCATGGACATGTGCCAGCGTCTCCA
>JAKSSQ010000083.1 GCA_024403005.1 Clostridia bacterium
AGTGATGGAACAGACGCATTCCTGTGAATGCCATTACGATGTTGTATTTATTTGCTGTTTCGATTACGTTTTCGTCTCTGATGGAGCCGCCGGGTTCTGCGATGTAGCATACGCCGGACTTTCTTGCTCTTTCTACGTTGTCGCCGAAGGGGAAGAATGCGTCTGAACCAACTGTTACACCTGTCTGTGTAGCGATCCATGCCTTCTTTTCTTCTGCTGTAAGAGCTTCGGGCTTTTCAGCGAAGTACTTCTGCCATTCGCCTTCTCTTAAGATATCTTCGTATTCGTCGGATGTGTAGATGTCGATAGCGTTGTCTCTGTCGGGTCTGCCGATGCCTTCGCGGAACTTGAGTCCGAGCACCTTGGGGCACTGGCGGAGATACCAGTTGTCTGCCTTGCTGCCTGCAAGTCTTGTGCAGTGGATTCTGCTCTGCTGGCCTGCACCTACGCCGATTGTCTGGCCGTTCTTAACGTAGCAAACCGAATTGGACTGTGTGTACTTAAGAGTTATAAGTGACACAATCATGTCGATTTTAGCTTCTTCGGGCAGTTCCTTGTTTTCTGTAACGATGTTTTCCAGAAGAGCTGCATCGATTTTGAAGTTGTTGTGGCCCTGTTCGAAGGTAATTCCGAATACGTCCTTGCATTCCTGTTCAGCGGGAACATAATTGGGGTCAATCTCTACGATGTTGTAGCCGCCCTTTTTCTTGGCCTTAAGGATTTCGAGAGCTTCGGGCGTGTATCCGGGTGCGATTACACCGTCGGATACTTCGGGCTTAAGGTACTTAGCTGTCGCAGCGTCGCAGATGTCGGAGAGAGCTGCCCAGTCGCCGAAGGAACAGAGTCTGTCTGCGCCTCTTGCGCGGATATAAGCGCATGCGATGGGAGTAAGCTCTGCATCGTCCTTTACGAAGTACATCTTCTTATCTGTTTCCGTAAGGGGAAGACCTACTGCAGCGCCTGCGGGGGATACGTGCTTAAAGCTTGCAGCTGCGGGGAGGCCTGTAGCTTCCTTGAGTTCCTTAACCAGCTGCCAGGAGTTGAAAGCATCCAGGAAATTAATATATCCGGGGCGTCCGTTAAGAACCTTAACGGGCAGGTCGCTTCCGTCCTTCATGTAAATGCTTGCCGGCTTCTGGTTGGGGTTGCAGCCGTACTTGAGTTCGAATGAGTTCATATTAATCTCCTAAATTCTTGTTGAAAATCTTAACTTCGCCCTTAACGTTTGCGTAAAGGGAAACCTTGTTATCGGGATTGAGAGCTGCCCAGACTTCTTCAGCTGTGGGCATTGAGATTTCAAGGGGTTCACCGGAGAATGCGGGGAGAGGATTGCCGTCGCCCTGGTAGGTGCTGATGAAGTAGCCCTTGCCTTCGTCTACGCCCTCGTAATTGAAGAATTCTCTTACGCATCTGCCGTCCTTGTGCTTAAGGATGGAGATTTCGAAGCTGCCGTCTTCCTTTATGATAGCGGAGATTCTGGAAGTGAAGTTGGGGCCGTCCGGTTCGTATTCTCTTGTCATGAGAGCCTTTCTGAAGCATCCCATTTCCTTGATTGTGTCAGTCTGGTCGCCGTTTGTAACGATGAGCTTGCCATCCATGGTTCTTACCGGGTGGTAGATGATGAGGCTGGGATCCTGCATCTTGGAAGGATCGTGAGCTTCTGTGCGGATGCCGTCCTCTGTGGGAACGAATACTCTGTTTCTGCTGTTTTCGGAGCGTCCCATGATGAAGTAATAAACGCAGTCCTTGCCTACTGCAATACCTCTGCCGGGGTAGCTGTTATTCTTAAGGAATTCGATAAAATCAATCATTCTTAGCTCTCCTGTCTCTTTTCGATAATGGATCTGCAGACGGTTTCCGCAGCCTGGGGAAGGATGATCCACTCAGCCTGCTCCATGACTCTCTTCTGCAGGATTTCGGGAGTGTCGCCCTCTTCGATGTAAACTGCCTTCTGTGCGATAATCTTGCCGCCGTCGGGGATTTCGTTTACGAAGTGGACTGTTGCACCCGTAACCTTTACGCCGTATTCCAGAGCTTTTTCGTGTACGGTGAGCCCATAGAAGCCTTCGCCGCAGAAGCTGGGAATAAGGGAAGGATGTATGTTAATAATTCTGTTTTCGTAGCGCTTTGTAAAATCGCTGCTTAAAATGCAGAGGAAGCCGGCAAGCACGATAAGGTCAATCTTTTCTTCTTCGAGAAGTTCGGTTACCTTAGCTTCGAAGCCTTCCTGGCCGAGAAGCTTTTTGCTAACGTGCTCTGCTCTGATTCCTGCATTTGCAGCTCTTTCCAGGGCGTAGGCGCTTCTGATGTTGGACACTACCAGCTTAATGCTTCCGCTGGAGATAATGCCTGCTTTTTCTGCGTCTATTAACGCCTGGAGATTTGTTCCGCCGCCGGAAACAAATACAGCTATGTTTGCCTTGCAGTCTGCCATTACAGTATTACCTTTTCTTCGGACTTTACGATTTCACCGATTACATAAGCGTCTTCGCCTGCAGCCTTGAGTGCGGCGATTGCAGCTTCTGCTGTTTCGGGGGAAACGATCATGCTCATGCCTACGCCCATGTTGTAGGTATTGTACATGTCTCTTTCGGGGATGTTTCCTGTTTCCATAAGGTAGCTGAAGATTGCGGGAATCTTAATTGCGCTCTTGTCAATCTTTGCGCCTAAGCCGTCGGGGATGGATCTGGGAATGTTTTCGTAGAATCCGCCGCCTGTAATGTGGCTGATGCCCTTAACGTCTGCAGCTTCGATAGCTGCGAGGACGGGCTTAACGTAGATCTTTGTCGGGGTCAGCAGGACTTCGCCTAAAGACTTGCCGCCGAGAGCTTCTACAGGAGCCTTAAGATCTGCATTTTCCACATCGAATACCTTTCTTACGAGGGAATATCCGTTGGAATGGATGCCGCTGGAAGGAAGAGCGATGATTACGTCGCCTTCCTTCATGCGTGTGTTGTCTATAATCTTTGCCTTGTCTGCGATGCCTACAGAGAAACCTGCCAGGTCGTAGTCGTCAGCTGTCATTGTGCCCGGGTGTTCAGCAGTTTCGCCGCCGATGAGAGCGCAGCCTGCCTGCACGCAGCCTTCTGCTACGCCGGAAACCAGTTCTGCAACCTTTTCGGGAACGTTCTTGCCGATTGCAATGTAGTCCAGGAAGAAGATGGGCTTAGCACCTACGCAGATAATGTCGTTAACGCACATTGCTACGCAGTCGATACCTACTGTATCGTGCTTGTCCATGATCTGAGCGATTCTCTGCTTTGTTCCTACGCCGTCTGTGCCGGATACGAGGATGGGTTCTTCCATTCCTTTTACATCGGGAGCAAAGAGGCCGCCGAAACCGCCGATATCGGATACAACGCCGGGAATGAATGTGCGCTGTACGTGTTTTTTCATGAGTTTTACGCCTTCATAGCCAGCTTCGATGTTAACACCGGCAGCTGCGTAAGATGCGGAATGAGAATTGTTCATTAATCTTCCTTTCCTGTCCAGCAATAGGTACAAACTTTATCCTTGTCAATTCCGATGGCTTCGAGGAGACCATCGAGGGACTGATATCCGAGGGAATCGAATCCCAGTTCTTCGCAGATGGACTTGAGCATGCACTTGCCGCGTTCTGTCTTTGCATCTGCGTATTCTTCCAGGTGCTTCTGGCCTTCGTCGCCCTCGAGCTTCTGGATTGTTCTTCTTGCGATGAGATCCATTTCGGATTCGCTGCGGCTGAAGTTCAGGTACTTGCAGCCGTACATGATCGGCGGGCAGGCAGATCTCATGTGTACTTCCTTAGCGCCGGATTCGTAGAGGAATTCAACTGTTTCTCTCAGCTGAGTTCCGCGAACGATGGAGTCGTCTACAAAGAGGAGCTTCTTGCCTTCGATGAGTTCTGTAACGGGCAGCTGCTTCATCTTTGCAACTCTGTTTCTTACGGTCTGGTCTTCGGGCATGAAGGATCTGGGCCAGGTCGGTGTGTACTTTACGAAGGGTCTTGCGAATGTAATCTTGCTTTCGTTAGCGTAGCCGATTGCATGGGGCAGACCGGAATCGGGGATGCCTGCTACGTAGTCCAGGTCGGGCATGGTGCCGTTGATCTTTTCGTCTCTGGCCATAATCTCACCGTTCTTGTAGCGCATTACTTCTACGTTAACGCCTTCGTAGTTGGAGTTGGGGTAGCCGTAATAGGTCCAGAGGAATGCGCAGATCTTCATCTTGTCGCCTGCGGGAGCCAGAACTTCGTAACCGTCTGCGCTGATCTTAACGATTTCAGCCGGTCCGAGTTCGTATTCGTCTGCGTAGCCGAGCTTCTGATATGTGAAGGATTCGAAGGAAACGCAGTATCCGTCTTCTGCCTTACCGATGTGAATGGGTGTTCTGCCCATTTTGTCTCTTGCCGCGATGAGTTCACCCTTGTCCGTCATGATAACGATGCTCATGGAGCCTTTAATAGCAGCCTGAAGCTTCTGAATACCGTCTACAAAGGAGCTGCCCTGGTTAATGAGAGCTGCAACCAGTTCTGTTACGTTTACCTTGCCGGAGCTCATTACCATAAACTGGTGGTCAGGCTTTTCGAAGAACTGTTCCACGAGTTCGTCCGCATTGTTAATTATACCAAGAGTGGTGATGGAATACATCCCGAGGTGGGATCTTACGAGAAGCGGCTGAGGGTTGGAGTCGCTGATGCAACCAATTCCGCAGCGACCCTTGAAATCGGGGAGGTCTGCTTCGAACTTTGCTCTGAAAGCGGCGTTCTTAATATCGTGAATTTCTCTGGAGAAGCCCTTTTCTTCATCCCAGAAAGTTAAACCTGCTGCAGATGTTCCCAGGTGGCTGTGGTAGTCTACACCAAAGAATACATCAAGTACTACATCTCTCTTTTTTGTTACTGCGCCGAAAAATCCGCCCATGCTACTGCACCTCCTTAGTTGTGCGTTGACCAAATGTATTTATAAAGAATTATTAGATATCTAATTTGCTGTCTTTTCCGAGAACCTTGTCTGCGTCGGCTTTTCTCTTTGCGTCCAGCTTGGCTGCCAGTTCTGCATCTTCGATTGCGAGCATCTGGATAGCCAGCAAAGCTGCGTTTGCTCCGCCGTCGATAGCAACTGTTGCTACGGGGATTCCGGGAGGCATCTGAACTGTTGCCAGAAGTGCATCCATGCCTTCGAGTACGGAAGACTTGCAGGGAATTCCAATTACGGGGATTGTTGTGTTAGCTGCGATGGCACCTGCCAGGTGTGCTGCCATGCCTGCTGCTGCGATGATTGCACCGTAGCCGTTAGCTCTTGCGTTTACTGCGAAATCCCTTGCCTGCTCGGGAGTTCTGTGAGCTGAATATATATGCGCTTCGTAAGGAACTTCGAAGCTCTTGAGTATATCTACTGCTTTCTGAATTACAGGCAGATCGCTGTCGCTGCCCATTACGATACCGATTTTCTTCATGAAACTATCCTCCAAATTAATAGATAATACATTATAGTCCTTTTGCGCAGGGCTTGTCCTGATTGTTCAGGTATTTATCGTTTATTTATGTGCCATAAAAAAATAAAGTTCGGATATATACGAACTTTATTTTAATATATCATACTTATCATTCAGTTAAGCAGATAGCCCAGAACTGCATATAAAGCAAGGCATGCTGCAAAGATTACGCCCCAGTAGGATATGCGTATGCTGCGGCTGGTCTTTGGTTCACAGCCGACTGCGGAGCTCAGGAGAGAGCTTTCGCTTAAATAGGGGCAGAGGTTGTCTCCTGTTACGCCGGCGGCCATAATAACGCCTATGCAAAGGTGCATATTTATGCCGAAAGCTCCGGCCAGATGTATCGCAATAGGCATTCCGATACCGTACATGCCCCAGGAGGAGCCGAGGAGCAATGTAAATAGCGTGAACACAACGTACAGAAATACGGGCAGCAGCCAGAGGTAGCCGCCAATGGAACCGTTAATTATACCTTCCAGGTACACCATGCAGCCCATCTGTTCCAGCAGCGAAGAAAGGCAGCAGGTCAGGAGCAGCAGCACTATGGGCTGCACCGAGCTTTCCACGCCGTCCATCGCGCTCTGCAGGAACTTTGCAGGAGTTGTAACCTTCTGGCCAACGTAGAGGCCGAACATAAGAATTATGGATGCGATGAGACCGCAGCTGGGAGCAACGGAGAAATTCTCGCCTGCATAAACAGTTCTTGCGATTAAGGTTACGCCTGCAAAGCAGATTATGGGCAGTATAAGGTTAACGGGTTTTCCGTAGATTTCGCTCGAATAATCCTCCATAAAGTACTTTTCTGAGCCTTCCGGCCAGAGCTTTCCGTCATTAGCCACTCTTTCCTCTGCTTCTTTAAACTTTCCCACTCTGGGATAGAAGCCGAGCGCTGCAAGAACTACTGCTGCAAGGGCCAGTATGGATGCAAAATTAAAGTAGAAGGAATGCATAAACAGGCTGCCTGCGTTTCCGCCTGTGCTGGCGGCGATGGTACCGATAAGGTAAGCACCCCAGACGGATAATGGGTTCAGCGAGCAAATGGATGTGGCGGAAGTACCGATAAATGCGGGGATTTCCCTTGGAATGCGGTGCTTATCGGTAATTCCGATTATGCAGAAAGAAGCTGCAAGCAGATTAAGATAATCGTCTACGAAGACGAAAATTAAGATGCCTATCATGGCGAGGAGCGCGCCTCTTCCGGTCTTTATCTTTTCCCGGGCAGGCCTCTTTAAAGCACTTATGCCTCCGGCGGCAGCCAGCAGGCTGGTGACCGCACCGATAAGAGCCATAATAAAGAAGGTTGCCGCATTGTCGTAGCTGCTTAAACCTCCGACAAGGGTCTCCGCCATACCTTTAATGTAGTGGCCCGAGCCTGTAATTCCTGCGCAGAGGAAAACCGTAAGGAAGAGCGATTCCATGGTTCTCTTCGTGACTAAAGTGGAACATACAAGGAAAACAATCGGCAAAAGCAGCCAGAAACCGTTCAGATTCTGCGGCTGCGGTGCAAAAACTGCGGTGAGTACGAATATTATGATTATTGCGGCATAGGGCAGAACCAGATCCCGCAGGGTATTTGTGTTCTTTTTTTCGGGCAGACTTAATATGCCCTTGCTTTTTCTTGCAACGGCAAGGAGCTGGGAATGCTTGGAAGATACCTGCTTATAGACCTGCTTAATCATGTTTCCGACTATTCTCGGATTCTTGCCGATAAGCGCCAGGAAATCTTCTCCGGACATGCGGAAAACAACAACTCTTCCCTTCGCGCGGCAGGTGGACATTCTCGGTTCACTCGCGATGACCCCATATTCGCCGAAGCACTGGCCTTCCTCGATTGCGTTCACCGGCTGGCCTTCCGCGTCGAGAACATCTATCTTTCCGTCGTCGATAAAATAGATGCCGTCGGCAGCATCTCCTGCGTGCACCACGTCTTCTCCGCTTTCGAAAACTATCCTTTCGAGGCTGCTGTAAGCCTTGTCCAGATCGTCTCCCGCAAGACTAAAATAGCTCCCCAGATATTCCTTTGTTATAGTCTGAGCGTTCACAAATTAATTATACTATCCTTTTCTTTGCTGCAACAGGTGGAAAACCCGGGAAATTTGGTA
>JAKSSQ010000084.1 GCA_024403005.1 Clostridia bacterium
GCGATGTAAGAAAAACACTGGAAGCGGTAAGCCGCGGAGAAATGTCCGTAGACGATGCTCTTCTTGCCATTAAGATGCAGCCTTTCGAAGATATAGGCTTTGCAAAGGTGGATCTCCACAGAAAAATAAGGCAGGGCGCACCGGAAGTAATCTACGGCGCAGGCAAGACTCCCGAACAGATTATCTCTATCGCAGAAGTAATGATTAAAAACGGCCAGGACACCATCCTCATTACCAGGATGAGCCCCGAAGCTGCGGAAATCGTTTCTAAGGTGCACGAACTGGACTACAGACCGGAAGCAAGAGTAGGCATTATCGGAAAGATGCCCGCCCCTAGCGGCATCGGCAAAATCGTCGTTGCAACAGGCGGCACCTCCGATATCCCCGTAGCAGAGGAAGCTGCTCTTACGGCAGAAGTCCACGGCAACGAAGTTGTAAGGCTCTACGATGTTGGAGTTGCAGGCCTGCACAGACTTCTTTCCCGCGCAGAAGACATAATGAGCGCAAGCGTAATAATCGCAATTGCAGGCATGGAAGGGGCTCTCGCCAGCGTAATCGGCGGCCTCGCAGACTGCCCTGTAATTGCAGTTCCCACCAGCGTAGGCTACGGTGCATCTTTCGGCGGAGTTGCAGCTCTGCTGTCCATGCTCAATTCCTGCGCAAGCGGAGTTTCCGTTGTAAACATCGATAACGGCTTTGGAGCCGGCTATCTCGCCAGCATGATTAATCACCCGGAGGTTAACAAATAATGAAGACACTTTACCTGGACTGCGGCATGGGCGCTGCAGGCGATATGCTTACAGCTGCACTGCTGGAACTGCTGCCCGATAAGGATGCTTTTGTAGAAAGACTCAATTCACTCGGAATCCCCGGAGTTGAATATCAGATTGAAACCACTGCAAAGTGCGGAATAAACGGTACTCACATGCACGTTCTCGTAAACGGCGAGGAAGAGGCTGAATTCATGCATCAAATGGCTCATGCCCACGGCATCGAGCACCATCACCACGACCATGAGCATGAACACCATCATCACGACCATGGCCATGAACACCATCACGACCATGAACACGAGCACCACCACCATCACGACCATGATCACGAGCACGAGCATCACCACCATCATTCCCACAACGGCATGCACGAAATCGGCCACATTATCGAGGCTATTAAGGTTTCCGATAAGGTTAAGGCAGACATTAAAGCAGTTTACGGCTTAATTGCAGAAGCTGAAAGCCATGCCCACGGCGTGCCGGCAGACCAGATTCACTTCCACGAAGTAGGCACCATGGATGCGGTTGCAGACGTAACTGCAGTTTGCCTTCTTATGGACGAAATCGGCGCAGATAATATAATCGCATCTCCCGTGCATGTAGGCAGCGGCCACGTGCATTGCGCTCACGGAGTACTCCCCGTGCCCGCACCTGCAACAGCTTACATCCTTAAGGACGTGCCAATTTACGGCGGACGCATTAAAGGCGAGCTCTGCACACCCACAGGAGCTGCACTGCTTAAGCATTTCGTGAATTCCTTCGGCGATATGCCTGCAATGGCTGTTAAAGCCATCGGCTACGGCATGGGCTATAAGGATTTCGAGCAGGCTAACTGCGTAAGAGCAATGCTCGGCGAACCGGGAGACCTCGGCGACTGCATCGCAGAATTAAACTGCAACATCGACGACATGACCGGCGAAGAAATCGGCCATGCTGCAAACGCTCTTATGGAAGCCGGTGCGCGCGATGTGTTCACGACGGCCGTAACCATGAAGAAAAACAGGCCGGGAATCCTGCTTACAGTAATCTGCACACCGCAGGACTGCGGCAGAATGGCGGAAGAAATCTTTAAAAATACAACCACTATAGGCATTCGCAAAACTCTGTGCGACAGATATATCCTGAGCAGAAGGGAAGAAGCCCTTTCCACATCTCTTGGAGAGATAAGGAGAAAAGTATCTGAAGGCTACGGAGTTAAGCGTGAAAAGATCGAATACTGCGATGTGGCACAAGCCGCTGAAAAAGCAGGAATTTCCATGCTCGAAGCCAAAAAACAGATTTTAAAGGAGATTTAAACTATGCATATGGCTGACGCGCTGCTTTCACCGGCAGTTGCAGCTGGAATGTATGCGGCATCCGCTGCCGCTGCAGGCACAGCTGCTTATATGATGAAAAAAGAAGAAAAACTCATGCCCGAAAAGGTAACGGCAAAGCTGCCCGAAATGGCGGTTATGTCCGCTCTTGTCTTTGCCGGACAGATGGTTAACTATACAATTCCGGGAACAGGTTCCTCCGGACATATCTGCGGAGGCGTTCTCCTGGCTGCAATTCTCGGCCCCTGGAGAGCTTTCTGGTCTTTAATTGCGGTCCTGGTAATCCAGTGCTTCTTCTTCGCGGACGGAGGCATTATGGCCCTGGGCGCAAATATCTGGAACATGGCCTTCTACGGCTGCGTACTCGGATATTTCCTGATTTATAAGAACATTATGAAGAGCAATATGTTCTCTTCTTCCGAAGACGGCGGTCTTAAAAAGAAGATTATCCTCGCATCTCTTCTCGGCTGCGTGCTGAGCCTCCAGTGCGGCGCATTCTCTGTAGTTGTTGAAACTCAGGCTTCCGGAATTACAGATCTGCCGTTCTCCGCATTCGCAATGCTCATGCAGCCCATCCACCTCGCAATCGGCTGCATCGAAGGCGCTGCAACAGCTGCAATCCTCTGCTTTGTAGTTTCCGCTCGCCCCGAACTCATAAGAGAAGCTTCCGCATCTTCCGCTCCTTCCATGGGAATGGCTAAGAAGAAGGTATTCACAATCCTTGCTGCTGCATCCGTATTCATCGGAGGCTGCATGGCTTACTTTGCAAGCGCTAACCCCGACGGCCTTGAATGGGCTCTCGGCAACATGGGCTTCGAAGAAGAAGCTGCTCCTATCGAACTTCCCATTGAACAGGTAGAAGTAATATCTTATGATACTCTTGTAGTTGTTCTGCTCGCTGCATCTGCAATTCTTGCGCTCGTTATTATCGGAAACGTCGTAAGAAAGAAGTCTGCAGCAAAATAGAAATTGAATTTTAAGGCGGACAGTTCGCTGTCCGCCGCTTTTTAAATTTTTGAACCAATCATGAATACAGCGGAAAAAGCCGCTCTTGAGATCCGTTCCATGGACGACCTGGCCTCCGGCCGGTCCTACGTCCATCGCATGGGGTCACTGGAAAAGCTGGCAATTACAATCGCATACATATTGACCATAATGTCCTTCGACAAGTACGACGGGACAGGTCTTTTTCTTATGCTTTTGTTCCCTGTGTTCTGGTATCAGGTTGCGCTGATTTCAATCAGCACCTGCTTTTACAAGCTGCGTGTTGTGCTGCCGCTGGTAATGGCTGTGGGCATCTTTAACCCCATATTAAACAGGCAGATCTGCCTTCTTATAGGGAATATTCCCGTAAGCTACGGTTTCCTTTCCATGGTTACCCTTATGCTTAAAGGCGTTATGAGCCTTATGGCATCCTTCCTGCTGGTTGCGACCACGCCAATAGACAGGCTTTGCAGGTCGCTTCGCCGGGCACATGCGCCGAAGCTTTTTACTTCTTTAATTCTGCGTACTTACCGCTACATTTCCGTGCTGCTGGACGAAACGTCCGTAATGATGAACGCCTACATGCTCCGCGCTCCGGGGCAGAAGGGCATAGCTTTTAAGGCCTGGGGCTCTTTCCTCGGCCAGCTTATCCTGCGCAGCATGGACCGCTCCCGCGAACTTTACGAATCCATGGAGCTGCGCGGTTTTGACGGTGAATTCTACTACTGCAAGGGCAGGGCCGTTCCCAAGGGCTCGAGGCTTGCTGCAGTGTTTACGATAGCACTTATTTTAATCTTCCGCTTTGCGGATATTCCGGCTTTAATAAGCTCTGTTTTATAGGTATTTTATGCTTAAATTCGAAAACGTATCCTATTCCTATCCGGGCAGCGATGCAGCTCTGGAGAATATAAACTTCGAGATTAAAGAAGGGGAGCAGGTGGGCTTAATAGGCGCCAACGGCGCAGGCAAGAGCACGCTCATGAAGGCTGCGCTGGGGCTCATAACGGCGCAGGGAAACATTACCGCCTGCGGCCTTCCCATGACCCAATCCAACCTGCCCCAGATTCGCAGAAAACTGGGATTTGTGCTGCAGAATTCGGATAACCAGATGTTCATGCCTACGGTCTACGAGGACATGATCTTCGGGCCCATGAACTACGGACTTTCCGCAGAAGAGGCAGAGAAGCTAACGGACGAAACCCTGGCCCTTTTAGGGCTTTCGCACCTTAAGCACCGCCACAACCACAAGATGAGCGGCGGGGAAAAGAGGATGGCTGCCATTGCGGTCACCCTGGCGATGAAGCCGGAGCTCATGCTCATGGACGAACCTTCGTCCTCCCTTGACCCAAAGAACAGAAGAATCCTTATAAACACCTTAAAGAAACTGCCGGTTACAAAGATAATCGCTTCCCACGACCTGGACATGATTTTGGAAATCTGCGACAGAGTTATACTTGTGGACTGCGGAAAGATCGCAGCGGACGGTCCGGCCGGAGAAATTCTGAGGAATAAAGAGCTGCTCGAGGCCCACAGCCTGGAACTTCCCTTTTGCCTTGCAGGGCCTGTTGGTGTATAATTTTGCTTAATTCGAGTATTTTTTAACCGGAAATCTCTTAACACGAAAGGATATCATTATGGTAATTGATTTTGATAAGATCGAGATGAAGAACGTAGAGCACCTCCAGGGCGGCGAAAAGTACGTAGGCGTACAGGCTTTCGACCAGCCCGAAATGAGAGTAGTTAAGGTTACTCTTATCCCCGGTGCAAGCCTCGGACTCCACACACATACAATTAACAGCGAAGTAGTTTACTGCCTTTCCGGCACAGGCAAGACCATCTGCGACGGCGAAGAACAGAGACTTCAGCCCGGTTCCTGCAGCTACTGCCCCAAGGGTCACCAGCACACACTCATTAATGACGGCGAAGAAAACCTGGTTTGCCTGGGTGTAATTCCCGTACAGTAGGAGGAATCCATGATTTTAACTTTCAGAGGAAAGACTCCCGAAATAGCTGAAAATACTTTCATTGCAAACAATGCTACAGTTGCCGGCGAAGTTACAGTCTGCGAAGGCGCTACAATCTGGTACGGCGCAGTCGTAAGAGGCGACGGAGATTCCATTTACATCGGAAAGAATTCCAACGTGCAGGATAACTGCGTGCTCCACACAGATACAGGCTATAAGCTTGTTGTTGGTGACAACGTAACCATCGGCCACACAGCCATTATCCACGGCGCGGTAATAGGGGACGGCACTCTTATCGGCATGGGTGCAATTCTTCTCAACGGCTGCAAAATCGGCAAGAACTGCATTATAGGTGCAGGCGCTCTGGTTCGCGAAAACCAGGAGATTCCCGACGGAAGCCTGGTTGTAGGCGCTCCTGCAGTAGTTAAGAAGCCCGTTACACCCGAGCAGATCGAAGGCAACATGCACAGCGCTCAGCACTACTTCGAATACGGCATGGAATTCAAGAAGGCAGAAGAAGAGCAGCTGGGAAAATAGCTGATTAATCAGCGCAAAAAAGACACAAAAAAACACCGGACATCGTCCGGTGTTTTAGTTTGCATATTTTATTCTACGGGTACGGGTGTTTCGCCTGCCATTGCGAAGCCATAAGCTTCGTAAGTTTCTCTTGCATCTTCGCTTGCGAGGAATGCGATGAACTTTTCTGCTTCGTAGTCGTGAACTGTAGTTCTGCACTTAGCAGCGCTGTAATTTGTAATGTAAGTTTCGCCTTCGGGAATGTCTTCTTCGCTGTAGCTTTCGTTGCCGGGACCTACCGCGATTTCAGTTCTTGTGGAGTGAACAATCTTGTCGTTCTTATTGGGATTACCATCTTCTCCGATTTCAGCATCGAGCCAGTCCATGAACATGGGTTCATCTGCGATATAGATGTCTGCCTGGTAACCGCCTTCCAGCTTAGCTGCCAGAACTGCTCCTTCGTCGTAAACGATCTTAATGGATACATCGGGGTTAATTCCCTTGTAGATATAAGCCAGTGTAGACATTATTGTGAGAGTTTCGTTGGGGGCATATACTTCCAGAACGATTTCTCCGGGGTTTTCCTGAGGAGGAAGCGGTGTGGGTGCTTTTTGAGTTGTTGATCCGCAGGCAGCGAAGGAGAATACCATGGCTGCTGCAATTAAAACTGCGGCAATTTTCTTGAATTTCATATATAAACCTCCAGGGGGATGATTTTCCAAATCTTCACATCCGGTTTTATTGAGAATTAAAACCAACTATTGTATAATAACAATTCGCAGACTAATGCAAATTACGTACCCTAATTTATATCATAAAAAGGTAAAGGTATTCAAGAGAAATGATTAAAAAATTGGCAGGATCTATAAGAGAATATAAATTGCCTGCCGTAATCACCCCTCTGTGCATGATAGGCGAAGTAGTAATGGAAGTTTTAATCCCTTACAACATGGCCGATCTCATCGACTACGGCGTAGAAGCCGGCGACATGGGTGTCATTACGTCAATAGGCATGAAGCTGATTCTCTTCACGCTGATATCCCTCGCATTCGGCGTCGGCGGAGCCGTCTTTGGGTCACGCGCCAGTGCAGGCTTTGCCAGCAATCTGCAGCACGACATGTACTACAACATCCAGAGATTTTCTTTCTCTAACATAGATAAGTTCTCCACTGCAGGTCTGGTTACCAGAATGACCACCGACGTTACAAACGTGCAGATGGCTTTTATGATGCTCCTGAGAATGGCTTTCAGAGCGCCTTTCTCCATGATACTCGCGCTGTTCATGGCGTTCAGAATTAACGCCGAAGTATCCATGGTATTCGTCGGAGCTCTGCCCGTTCTGGCTGTGGGAATCTTCCTGATCATGAGAAAGACTTTCCCCATTATGACCAGAGTGTTCAAGATTTACGATAAGCTTAACAATGTTGTCCAGGAAAACCTGAGAGGCATCCGCGTAGTTAAGGCTTTCGTGCGCGACAAGGAAGAAATCGAAAAATTCGAAAACGTATCCGGCGATCTGTACAAGAACTACGTAACTGCAGAACGCTTTATCGTTCTGAACTTCCCGTTCATGGGCTGCGTTATGTACACCTGCATGCTCTTTATCGCATGGGTAGGCGCTAAGCTTGTCGTTTCCAGAACCATGACCACAGGCCAGCTCATGAGCGTTATGACCTACATTATTCAGATTCTGATGAGCCTTATGATGCTCTCCATGATCGTAATGATGCTGGTAATCGCAAAGGCTGCAGCTGAAAGAATCACAGAAGTGCTGAACGAAGAACCGGACATCCGCAACGGCGAAAACCCGGTTATGGAAGTTGCAGACGGCTCCGTAAAGTTCGAAAACGTATCCTTCGGCTACGGAAGCAGCAAGCACATCCTTAAGGGCATCGACTTCGAGATTAAATCCGGCGAAACCGTTGGCATTATCGGAAGTACAGGCAGCGGTAAATCCAGCCTCGTGCAGATGATTCCCAGACTTTACGACTGCAGAAAGGGCAGCGT
>JAKSSQ010000085.1 GCA_024403005.1 Clostridia bacterium
GACGGTAATGTTGGGAGTTACGCCCTTGCCGTCGATTTGGTCACCGTCGGGAGTAAGGAAATAGTAAATGGAAAGCTTAAAATAGCTGTCCTGAACCGTTGAAATTACAGTCTGCGCAACGCCTTTGCCGTAAGTTGCAGTACCTACGAGAGTTGCTGCTCCGCGGCCCTTAAGAGCTGCAGCCAGAAGCTCTGTAGCGCTGGCAGATTCGTTGTTTATAAGAAGGACTACAGGCACCTGGGCATTATTGTCCGCAGTGGACTTAACGACCTGTATTGTCTTGCCCTGGCGCACGAAGGAGGAGATGATTCCTTCGCTGTGGATAAGGTAGTCTGCCACATCTACAGCCGCGCCGAGAAGTCCGCCGCCGTTGTCGCGCACATCGAGAACCAGACCTGTCATGCCCTGTTCGATAAGGTCTTCGTAAGCAGCCTTAAAGCTTTCGAAGGTGTGGGAATCGAAGGAATCGATCTTAATGTAGCCCTTGCTGCCTTCCAGCATCTTATAGGACACTGTCTTTGTGCTTATGGTGGTTCTTCTGACCGTAAATACCTTGTTTATACCGTCTCTGTCTACGGTAATTGTAACAGTGGAGCCTTCCGTGCCGCGTATCATGTCCGCAACTTCGGAGCTTTCCATCTGGGTAACGTCAACATTTCCGACCTTTAAGAGGTAGTCGCCGGTCTTTATGCCTGCGTTATACGCCGGTGACCCAAGGACCGTGCTTGTAATGAGCAGTCCGCCGCCGGTCTTGCGGATTACCACGCCTATGCCCTGGTATTCTTCGTCCAGGTCTGTGGTAACCAGGTTTAAACCGTCTTCTATTGGGGTCACGTACTTGGACCATCTGTCGCCTAAGCTGTCGAAAAGGCCCTTAAAGATGCCGTTGAACATGGTGTCCAGGTCGGTTTCGTCCTTATAGTTTTCACGGATTTCCTCGATGAGTTCCTGCAGCCCGCTTATCCTGTACTTTAAAGGGGTTTCGCCGTAAAAGAAGGACGCGCCGAAGCACTGCCCTGTGCAGGAAAAGACAAGAGCGAGGCACAATATTACCGCTGTAAACTTACTGCGCTTCATTAGCAAGAACCTCCAATGCTTTCTTAAGCTGCTTGTCTTCGGAATCTCCGAAGAGGAACTCGTTATATGCTCTTTCTACAAGTCCGATAGTGCAGAAATCCAGAGCGCCGTAGGGGCAGACCTTGTACTGAGCCTGGATTTTCTTTAAAGCTTCTGCAGTTTTAGCGTCTACAACTGCAGTTTTATCCACATCGTAGCCCATTACTGCAAGTCTCTGCTGGGCAGCGAGAACGTTTAATCCGCGTTCACCGACCTTGTACTTTTTGCCTTCGTCCATGGGCAGAACGGATGCTGCGATTTCCGCAATTTTATCCGAATTGTAGCCGCAGGAATTGTAAACAACGTAGTCCGGGGAAACGCCGACACCGTCGATTTTCTGGCCGTTTGGACGCAGGAAGTAGTAAACAGTAAGCTTCATGCTGCCTTCGCCTTCGATGCCTACGACGCTCTGTGCGCAGCCCTTTCCGTAGGTCTTATTGCCTACGAGCACGGCTGTCTTGCTGTCCTGAAGAGCTGCTGCCAGGCATTCGGATGCGCTGGCGGTGTTGCCGTTAATAAGCACTGCCATGGGCACTTTATTGGTGTTATTGTTTACGGAATTAAAGGTTTCTACGATGTTGCCCTGTTGTTCGTACATGGTAATTACGCCTTCGGGCATGAGCGCATCCGCGATTTTAAGAGCGCTGGACATAATGCCGCCGCCGTTGTCGCGAAGGTCCATGACCAGCTTCTGAGCCCCCTGAGACATCAGAAGAAGCCTTACGATATTGAATTCCTTTGCAGTGCTGCTGGTAAAGGAAGAAATCTTTATGTAGCCTACGCCGTCCTCGAGCATGGACCAGGAAACGGACTGAGCAGAGAGGTTTTCTCTCTTGATCGTATAGGTTTGCTCTGTACCATCTTCGTGCAGAACCATAATATTAACTTCCGTGCCGGCCTCGCCTCTCGTGCGGGTGGAAACCTCCTCCAGCGCAAATCCGTGTACGCTGGTGCCGTCCACTTTGGTAACAATGTCCCCTGCCCTGATTCCTGCTGCAAAAGCGGGTCCCAGGCTGTGGACATCCTTAATCATGGTCCAGCCGTCCATTTTAATAAAGGTGACGCCAATTCCTGCGTAATTCTTTTCGATGGAACTTACGAAAGCCTCCCCATTGGGGTCATTGGGATAAAAAACGGACCACCTGTCGAGAGAATCGAAGACGCCGCCGTAAGCAGCGTCTATCAGGTCGTCCACCTTAATTTCGTCTTTATAATTGTCGTGAATGTAAAGCAGCAGGTCAGACAGGGAAGCAAGGCGCTTTACAGCGAGCTGCTGTTCTTCTGCGCTGGCTGCGTAAACCACAAAATTCGTTCCGCCGTAAGCAAAAGCGGATAAAACGTACATGCCGGACATAAGCAGCATGGCGATTACAAGGATAACAGCCAGAATTCTGGCTACCATCTTTGTTCTTCTTTCAGATCTTCTCATTTGCCCCTCCGGATGGTCTAATTGCTGTGCATTATTTCAATATCCAGCTTGTTGCGGGCCTCCATAAGGCCTCTTAAGCTTATGTTGTAGTCGATGGACAGGCTCTGGTTTCCGTTTTCATTCTGAACGAGGTTCGTAACGTCGTTGGTAAGCAGTTCCATGCCCACGCTTCCGTAAGGAGTTTCGTACATGCCGAAGAATCTTTCGCCCTTTTTGAATTCCATTTCGGTCTTCTGAGCCATATGGCCGCCGCTTCTGCTCATTCTTACCTTGTCCTTGGTAATGGTAAGGGAAGTTGTGCAGCCGTCCATGCCGGAAAGTTCGCTTTCTTCGTATTTAATGAAGGTAGTAGTACCTCTGGTAAAGAGCTGTCCTGCTGTAATGAATTCCATAACGTCGCTCTGCTTTTCTTCCGCGCCGTTCTGGGTGACAGTCTTACCTGTTATTTTCAGCATTATATCTTTCATATCCATACTCCACTATTTTGTCGATGATTTCCGAATACTTGTAGCCTGCAGCCATCATTAATCTGGGGAACATGCTTATGGAAGTAAATCCGGGAATCGCGTTGATTTCGTTAATATAGATTTCTTCTGTATCTTTATCCATAAGGAAATCCACTCTTGCAAAGCCGCAGCAGCCCAGTGCCTTATAAGCTTTCTTAGCCATTTCCTTAATGTTTTCTTCCTGCTCTGCCGTAATAGGAGCGGGAACCAGGAGTTCACTCGTGTCGTCCTTATACTTTGCGTCGTAGTCGTAAAACTTTGCCTTGGGCACGATTTCTCCGACTCTTCCGCAGATTAAATCGTAGTTTCCCATAACTGCAGACTCGATTTCCCTGCAGTTAATGCCCTGTTCTACCAGAAGGCGGCTGTCGTACTTTGCAGCCAGAGCCAGGGCTTCTGCCAGGTCTTCTTTTCTTTCGACCTTGGTAATTCCTACGGATGACCCCATGTTAGACGGTTTTACGAACAAGGGGAACTTAAGGGAAGAAACTATGCGTTCCTCCAGTTCGGGGCAGATGTCTTTAACGTCGAAATCCACATAGGGTGCCTGGGGCAGACCTGCGGTTTCGAAGACTTTCTTTGCCACAATTTTGTCCATGGCTACTGCGCAGCCGAGCACTCCGCTGCCGCCGTAGGGGATGTTCATAAGCTGGAGCATGCCCTGCACCGTTCCGTCCTCGCCGTTGGGGCCGTGAAGGATGGGGAGCGCAAAATCTGCAAAGTCCTTAATCTGCCAGGGGCTGATTGGGTCACTGCCAGTGAACCAATTGCCTTCCTTATCGATAAAAACTTCGGTAATTTCGTAGCGCTCGGGGTCCATTGCGCTTATTACGGATCTGGCGGAGACTACGGAAACTTCGTGCTCGCCGGATTTGCCGCCGTATATTACTGCAACTCTTGTCTTTTCCATGTCTGTCCTTTCCGGTTCTACCTTACCGTAGCGTACTTAAGGAGTTCTACCAGTTCGTCTTCCGTAAAGTTGTATTTCTTTCTGCAGAACTGGCAGGTGAGCTCTGCGCCCTTATCTTCTTCGATAATCTGGGTAAGGTCGTCCTTGCCGATGGAAACCAGGGCTTGAGCCATGCGTTCCTTGCTGCATCCGCAGAGCCAGGAGATGTTTCTTTCTTCCAGAACTCTGGGCTTATATTCTTCCGGCATGGATGCGAAGATGATGTCCAGAAGCTTATAGAGGTCTTCTCCCGCGTCGTCGATAAGGAGAGTTAAGTCGTCCATAAGGGTAAGGAGTTCTTCCAGCTTGTCCAGACAGTTTTCGTCTGCGTTGGGCAGAACCTGAACGATTAAGCCGCCTGCGTGGGCAACGTGAGTTCTGTCGGGAGTAAAGCGTACGCCGAGGGCAACGCCGGAGGGCTGCTGTTCGGATACTGCGAAATACTGGGTAATATCCAGGGCAATTTCGCCGGAAACGAGGGGAATTGTGCCTACATAGGGTTCCTTAAGGCCTAAATCCTTAATAACCGTAAGGCTGCCCTTGCCGATGGCTGCACCTACGTTGAGGTGTCCGTCGGGTCTGGGAGGCAGCTCCACTGCGGGGTTTACGATGTAGCCCTTAACCTGACCCATTGCATTAGCTGTTGCGAGCACCTGCTCTGCCGGGCCGTCGCCCTTGAACTGCACTGTAAGCTTATCGCCCATTCCCTTGAGCATGAGGCCCATCAGGCCGGATGCGGTAAGGGTTCTGCCGAGGGCTGCAGCTGCAGTTGTGGAGCATTCGTGGATCTGCATGGCGTGGTCGCACATTTCCGTTGTAATTGTAAGGTAAACGCGGTAGCTTCCGCTGTTATCAACCGCGATAATTGTATTGTTCTGCATATATGTAAACCTTCTTTCGCGAGAGTTTTCTGAATAAATAATTATATCATAAAATGCGCTGTTTTAAATAAAAAAGCGAAGAGCGGGGAGCCCTTCGCATTGGATTCACATTTACTTTGTAACAACTGGCGGAACACTGTGTCTGCACTTGATGGAAGACAGGATTACGTTGGTCTGAGTGTGCTTGATGCAGT
Source organism: Clostridia bacterium (assembly GCA_024403005.1). GTDB lineage: Bacteria > Bacillota > Clostridia > Peptostreptococcales > Anaerovoracaceae > RUG11894. The sequence continues at coordinate 5,076 of JAKSSQ010000085.1, forward strand.
CCAGACTCTTGATCTTGTTCATGAGCTTTTCCAGAGAAGTGGTGTTCTTTGTTGTAATCTTCAGGATGTAGTCGTATTCGCCGGTAATGTAGTGGCATTCCAGAATTTCGCCGGAATCCTGAGTGAGCTTGTTGAATTCATCTGTGTGTGAAGGGTCTTCCATGCTGATCATCATGAATACGGACAGCTCGTTTTCCATAGCGGAAGGATTTAAAACTGCTGTGTACTGTTCGATGATGCCGGAGCTTTCCATCTTCTTGAGTCTTTCACTTACTGCGGAAAGGGAAAGGTTAACCTGCTTGGAGAGTTCGGAAATGGAGATTCTCGCATTCTGCTGGAGAGATTCCAGAATTTTTACATCTATAATATCTAAGGTCATATTGTGCCTCCTTTGTTTACTGCTATAATATTAGCAAAATAATCACGGACATTCAATAGATTTGCCGAAATAATCAAAGTAAAAATTATGATTGGTGCGCAATTGACTATTGATATTACGGCTGGCGCGGAGCGCGCATTGGGTCAAACATTTGCTTTACACATCTGGAAATGTTGAGGTATAATTTAATTTATTAAACGACACTATTAAAGGAGGAAAAGATGGCTGAGGATCTTATTAAGAAGGCCGATGGCTCAGATTTCGGCACAACAATGGCCGGCAACTTTATTCACGATATTATTGACAAGGATCTGCAGAATCAAAAGTACAGCAGACCCATTTTAACAAGGTTCCCGCCCGAACCCAACGGCTATCTGCACATTGGACACTGCAAGTCTATCTGCCTGAATGCAGGTACAGCTCTTAAGTATCACGGCGGCTTCAACTTAAGATACGACGATACAAACCCCGTTTCTGAAGATGAAGAATTCGTAGGCTCCATCGAAAACGACGTTAAGTGGCTCGGTTTCCAGTGGGACAAGCTCCTTTATGCTTCCGACTATTTCGGAAAGATGTATGAATGCTGCGAAAAGATCATCGCTGCAGGCGGCGCTTACGCAAGCTCCGAAACAGGTGACGAAATCAAGGCAGGACGCGGAACTCTCACACAGCCCGGCGTAAACAGCCCCTACAGAGACAGACCCGCAGAAGAATCTCTTCAGATCTTCCACGACATGAGAGACGGCAAGTACGGCGACGGCGAAATGTGCATCCGTGCTAAGATCGACATGTCCTCCCCCAACATCAACATGAGAGACCCCGTTATCTACAGAGTTCTCCATGCTACACACCACAACACAGGCGATCAGTGGTGCGTATACCCCATGTACGACTTCGCACACCCCATCGAAGACGCTATCGAAGGCATTACACACTCCATCTGCACACTGGAATTCGAAGATCACAGACCCCTTTACAACTGGGTACTCGAAAATCTTAAGGAAGACTTCCCCGAACCTCCCCAGCAGATCGAATTCGCTAAGCTTGGTCTCTCCAACACAATCATGTCCAAGAGAAACATCAAGCGCCTCGTAAACGAAGGAACAATCGAAAGCTGGGACGACCCCAGACTCTGCACAATCGCAGGCATGAGACGCCGCGGATATACACCGGAAGCTCTGAGAGCATTCTGCGAATCCGTTGGTGTTGCTAAGGCAGGCAACCTGGTAGATTACGGTCAGCTGGAATTCTTCGTAAGAGAAGACCTCAAGGATAAGGTAGACAACAGAATGGTAGTTCTTGAACCCCTCAAGGTTGTCATCGATAACTATCCCGAAGGAAAGAGCGAAATCTGCGTTCTCGAAAACGCTCAGGATCCCGCAAGAGGAACAAGAGAAGTTACATTCTCCAGAGAAATCTACATCGAACAGGAAGACTTTATGGAAGTTCCCGCTAAGAAGTACTTCCGTATGTATCCCGGCAACGAAGTTCGTCTCAAGGGCGCTTACTTCGTAACATGCACAGACGTAGTTAAGGATGCAGAAGGCAATATCGTAGAAATTCACGCTACATACGATCCCGATACAAAGTCCGGCACACCCGGAGCAGATGCACGCAAGGTTAAGGGCACAATCCACTGGGTAGATGCTAACAACTGCGCAGACATCCCCGTTCGTAACTACAGCTACCTGGCTTACCCCAACGAAGAAACAGGCAAGAACGACTTCGATCCGGGCAGCAGACAGGACAAGGCTGCTAAGGCAGAAATCAGCTTAAAGGACGCAAAGGCTGGCGAAAGATTCCAGTTCTTCCGCAACGGCTACTACATCACAGATACAGTTCTCTCCAAGGAAGGCGAACCCGTATTCAACCAGATCGTAGGTCTCAAGAGCTCTTACAAGAAGTAAGGAACATAAAAATTACCGCTCCCGTCAGGGAGCGGTTTTTTGTTTGCTTTCTGTGCGTGATGCCAATGCATTGGCTTCACATTTTTATTTCGGCATCACAATCTTATCCATCGTAATGTCGGCCAGGCTG
>JAKSSQ010000086.1 GCA_024403005.1 Clostridia bacterium
GGAATCGGTTAAATTCCAACGGTTTTGAGATTGTTTATCAACGTGTTTTGTCCTATAAGCCGGTTGTAATTTTGTCTTACAGTCCCAGACCGAATCTTTCCTTAACTCTGTTCATTACGGGAGTTGCGATAGCGTTAGCTCTTTCTGCGCCGTCCTTCATGATGTCGATGAGTTCCTGAGATTCGCGGATTTCGTTGAAGTTAGCCTTAATGGGTGCGAGGGCATCCACTGTAACTTCTACCAGATCCTTCTTTAATGCGCCGTAGCCCTGGCCTTCGTAATCCTTTTCCAGCTGTTCGATTGTCTTTCCGGAGAAAGCGCTGTAGATGGAAAGCAGGTTGGATACGCCGGGCTTGTTTTCGATGTCGAATCTTACGATGCCTTCGGAGTCTGTTGTAGCTCTCATAATGGCCTTCTTAATCTTGGAAGGTTCATCCAGGAGAGAAATTCTGCTCATTTCGTTGGGAGCAGATTTGCTCATCTTGGAAGTGGGGTCATCCATTGCCATGACTCTTGCGCCGGCCTTCATGAACTTGCCTTCGGGAACTACGAAAGTCTTGCCGTACTTGTTGTTAACGCGTGTAGCAAGGTCTCTTGCCAGTTCGATGTGCTGCTTCTGGTCGTTGCCTACAGGTACGATGTCTGTATCGTAGAGCAGGATGTCTGCAGCCATAAGTACGGGATACATGAACAGTCCTGTGGGAGCGGATTCTTCGCCCTTGGACTTCTGCTTGTACTGAGTCATTCTGGAGAGCTCGCCTGTGTAGGAATTGCAGGTGAGCACCCAGTTGAGTTCTGCATGGCCGGGAACCATGGACTGTGCGAAGATAATGGACTTCTTGGGGTCAAGACCTACAGCCATATAGAGGGCTGCGATGTCCAGTGTGTGCTTCTTGAGTTCCTTCGGATCCTGGGGAACGGTGATGGAATGCATGTCTACTACGCAGTAAATGCATTCGTTGTCGTTCTGCAGGTCTACGAACTGCTTAAGAGCGCCAAGATAGTTGCCGATGTGCAGGTTGCCTGTGGGCTGAACGCCGGAAAATACTCTCTTCATTACTTTTCTCCTCCCATTTCAATTGCAATCTGGGAGCCGTTTGAGGTATCCTCGGGGTCATCCACGTCTACTTCGCGTACAGCCTTTGCCATTGTTATAATTTCTGAATTATCTTCAACCTTCATGATGCGTACACCCTGTGTCGTTCTGCCGAGCTTGGAAACTTCATCGGCTTCGATACGGATGATAATGCCGTCGGAATTGATGAGGAATACCTCGTCGTCTTCCATGACAGTAATTGCACCTACAAGGTATCCTGTCTTATCGAACTTTGTCTTGTCGTAGGTGAGCAGGCCCTTGCCGCCTCTTGCCTGGATCTTGTATTCCTTAACAGGAGTGCGCTTGCCGTAGCCGCCGCTCGTTACAACCAGCAGCTGCTGGGACTTGTCGGAAACCAGTTCCATGGAAACAACTTCATCGTCTCTTTCGAGGGTAATAGCCTTTACGCCGCCGGCTGCTCTGCCCATTGTGCGTACGTCTTCTTCGTTGAAGCAAATGCACTTGCCCTTCTTGGTGATGATTATGATGTTTTCGCTGCCCTTTGTTTCCTTAATGCTTATGAGGTCGTCTCCTTCGTGGAGCTTGATCGCAATCAGACCGGCCTTGCGGTTTGTATCAAAGTCGGAAATCTTCATCTTCTTGATGTTGCCCTGCTTCGTGCATGCGATTAAGTATCTGTCTTCGGAGAATTCCTTAACAGGCAGTACGGTTGTAACTCTTTCTCTCTGCATTAAGTTCAGGAAGTTTACAACCGGTGTACCCTTGGCCTGTCTGTTTGCTTCGGGAATTTCGTAAGCCTTGATCTTGTAAGCCTTGCCCATGCTCGTGAAGAACATGAGGTAGTCGTGGGTGGAAGTGGTAATGAGGTGTCTTACGAAGTCGTTTTCTCTCGTTGTAAGACCGGTAATACCCTTGCCGCCTCTTCTCTGAGTTCTGTATGTATCTTCGGAAACTCTCTTGATGTAGCCCAGGTGGGAGATTGTAATTACGACGTTTTCTTCTTCGATGAGTTCGGATTCATCTACTTCTTCTTCGTCTGCGATAATTGCAGTCTTTCTGTCGTCGCCCCACTTGTTCTTGATTTCTGTGAGTTCGTCCTTAACTACGCCCATTAACAGGTTTTCGTCTGCCAGCAGGCTCTTTAAGTAAGCGATCTTCTTGAGCAGTTCCTGATATTCAGCTTCGATCTTGTCTCTTTCCAGACCCTGCAGTCTCTTGAGCTGCATGTCCAGAATAGCCTGAGCCTGAATCTGGGAAAGTCCGAAGCGGAGCATTAACTGTTCTCTCGCATCGTCGTAGGATTCTCTGATGGTCTTGATGATTTCATCGATGTGGTCCAGAGCGATTCTGTAACCTTCTAAGATGTGAGCTCTTGCTTCTGCTTTTTTAAGTTCGAACTTTGTACGTCTTGTGAGAACTTCCTTCTGGTGCTTGATGTATTCAACCAGGATGTCCTTAAGGTTCAGCAGCTGAGGTCTGCCGTTTACAAGAGCGATCATTATGAAGGATACGTTGCTTTCCAGTTCTGTATGCTTATACAGTCTGTTGAGCATAACCTTGGGGTTAACGTCCTTCTTGAGTTCGATTACAACTCTTACTTCGCCCTTGGAGGATTCGTCGCGGATATCCTTAATGCCTTCCAGCTTCTTGTCGCGAACCAGTTCTGCGATGTGCTGGATCATTACGGCCTTGTTAACCTGGTAGGGGATTTCGGTGAAGATAATGGATGTTGTGCCTCTTGCACCTTCTTCGATAGTGCCCTTGGCTCTTACCTTTACCTTGCCCTGGCCTGTCTTATAGGCTTCTCTGATGGGAGTCTTTCCTACGATGGTAGCTCCTGTGGGGAAGTCCGGACCCTTAATTATTCTTGAAAGGTCTTCTACGGAAGTTTCGGGGTCGTCGATGAGCTTAATGGTTCCGTCGATAACTTCGCGGAGGTTATGGGGCGGAATAGCTGTAGCCATACCTACGGCAATACCGTTTGCACCGTTTACCAGCAGGTTGGGGAAGCGAGCGGGAAGTACTGTAGGTTCAGTTTCTTCGCCGTCGTAGTTGTCAATGAAGTCTACGGTATCCTTATCGATATCGCGGAGCATTTCCAGAGCGAAGGGAGCCATTCTTGCTTCTGTGTAACGGGAAGCAGCAGCGCCGTCGCCGTCCATAGAGCCGAAGTTGCCGTGGCCGTCTACCAGGGGGTAGCGCATGTTCCAGGGCTGAGCCAGTCTTACCATGGCATCGTAAATGGAAGAGTCTCCGTGGGGGTGGTATTTACCCATTACTTCGCCGACGATTCTTGCACTCTTCTTGTGGGGCTTTTCCGGGGTGATGCCCAATGCGGAGAGCCCGTATAAAATTCTGCGGTGTACGGGCTTTAAGCCGTCGCGTACATCCGGCAGAGCTCTTGCAACGATTACGCTCATGGAGTAATCGATGTAGGAGGTCTTCATTTCATCGTATATTTCGTGCTGTACGATTCTTCTGTCTTCTGTTAAATCAGGCATTTTACTTCCTCCCTCCTACTAAATATCCAGGTTAGCATACTGAGCGTTGTCTTCGATGAACTTTCTTCTGGGGGGAACCTTGTCGCCCATTAAAGTTGTAAAGATCTGGTCTGCAGCAGCCATGTCGTCGATTGTAATCTGTACGAGAGTTCTTGTGTTGTAGTCCATGGTTGTTTCCCAGAGCTGGGTTGCATCCATTTCGCCAAGACCCTTGTATCTCTGAATTTCCGGCTTTGTCTTGCCCTGAGCGGCCAGATCTGCCAGAAGCTTTTCCTGTTCCTTTTCGGAATATGTGTACCACATGTCCTTGCCAACCTTAACACGGAAGAGGGGAGGCTGGGCAGCATAAACATAGCCTTCTTCTATAAGCTTGGGCATATAGCGGAAGAACAGTGTAAGGAGCAGTGTTCTGATGTGCGCACCGTCTACGTCGGCATCTGTCATGATGATGATCTTGTGATAGCGCAGCTTTTCGATGTTGAATTCGGAGCCGATACCGCAGCCGAATGCAGTAATCATGTCGCGGATGGTATCGGAGTTGAGCATTCTGTCCAGTCTTGCCTTTTCTACGTTGAGGATCTTACCTCTTAAAGGCAGGATGGCCTGTCTCTTTCTGTCTCTGCCTTCCTTGGCGGAGCCGCCGGCAGAGTCACCTTCTACGATGAAGATTTCAGAGAGTGCAGGATCCTTTTCGGAGCAGTCTGCCAGCTTGCCGGGCAGGGATGTGCTGTCCAGAGCTGTCTTTCTTCTTGTAAGGTCTCTAGCCTTTCTTGCAGCTTCTCTCGCTCTGAAAGCTCTTAAGCATTTTTCGATGATAATCTTAGCCTGTGCAGGGTTTTCTTCCAGGAAAGCGTAGACGTTTTCTGCTGTTACGCTTTCTACGAAGCCTCTCATGTCCGGGTTGCCCAGCTTGGTCTTTGTCTGGCCTTCGAACTGGGGCTCTGTAAGCTTAACGGAGATGATTGCGGTCAGGCCTTCGCGGATATCGTCGCCTGTTAAAGGCTCGTCGTTTTCCTTCATGATCTTGGCTTTCTTCGCATAGTCGTTCATTACTCTTGTAAGAGCAGACTTGAAGCCAACCAGATGTGTACCGCCTTCGATGGTGTTAATGTTATTTGCATAGGAAAGAATGGTTTCGGAGTAGCTGTCTGTGTACTGCATGGCTACTTCTACTTCCTGTTCCTTCTTCTTGAATTCGAAGTAAATTACGTCGGGGTGGACCGGTTCCTTGTTTGCATTCTGGAACTTAACGTATTCCTTGATGCCGCCTTCGTAATGGAAAACTTCCTTCTTTTTCTTTTCTCCTCTTTCGTCTGCAAGAGAAATCTTGATTCCCTTGTTAAGGAAAGCTGTTTCTCTTAAGTGAGTCTGGAGAGTTGTATAGCTGAATTCTGTTTCTTCGAAGATTTCTGCATCGGGATGGAAAATAACGCGGCAGCCGGTCTGTCTTCCGCATTCGCCGACAACTGTAACTTCGGAGGTTTTCTTACCTCTGGAGAACTGCTGCTGGTAGATTTTTCCGTCTCTCATGCTTTCTACCTGCATGAAGTCGGACAGAGCGTTTACTACGGAAGCACCTACGCCGTGGAGACCGCCGGATACTTTGTAGCCTCCGCCGCCGAACTTGCCGCCGGCATGGAGAACTGTCATAATAACTTCCATGGCAGGCTTGTGCATCTTGGGGTGTTCGTCTACGGGCATACCTCTGCCGTTGTCCAGAACTTCGATGCTGTTGTCTTCGTGGATAGTTACCTGAATGTGGTTGCAGTAACCTGCAAGAGCTTCGTCTACGGAGTTGTCTACGATTTCATAGACGCAGTGGTGCAGACCTCTTACGCCTGTGGAACCGATGTACATGCCAGGACGCTTTCTTACGGGTTCAAGACCTTCCAGGACCTGAATCTGCGACGCATCGTAATCGCCGCCCTTGGCCTGAAGATCCTTTATATCATCGGACATAAAAATTTCCCCCTAAATCGGTTTTTTAGAAATAAAAATAAATATTTTTTATTTTATCACTGTTTTTGGCATTTTTCAACGAGAAGCCTAAAAATCGGCCCTTGGAGCGATTTTTACAGTTATTGCCACAAACATATGTTTTCAGTGCCCGGCGTGACCCAATTCACCTGAAAAATTTTTTTTGATTGTGGTCACACACCTGAATCGCACCAAATATTGTGGTTTTGGAAAAAGTGGAAAAAGTTTTCCCCAACATGTGGAAAACTTGTGGATAAATTGAAATTTCAACGTTTCAAAAAGGCTATTCCTGTGGAAAACTCTTTTGTGCTATACTAGAAAACACTCAATATATATGTATTCAGAAAGAATAGAAGACTATGACAAAAGGCGAACTTAAGGAGAGGTGGGAGACCATACTCGACCAGCTTTATTCCGACATAGAGCGAATAAAGGTCGATAATTTCTTCAGACCCCTTACTCCCGTAAAAATAAGCGAAAGCAAAAATATAATCTACCTTATAACAGCAGGTGCCAACAGCAGTTTTTATCAGAACATGATAAATAACTACAAAAAGAGCCTGGACAAGGCCTGCGAAAAGGTAATGGGAAAAGTCTACACCATGGAAGTTGTGGACAACGAACCTACAGAAGACAGCGATGAACCCGTACCCGAAGATTCCAGCTACGGATTCAATCCCAGATACACCTTCGATACTTTCGTTTCCGGCCCCAACAACCAGCTGGCCCTGGCAGCCTGCCTTGCAATTGCAGACAAAGGCTACGCAAAGGAATATAATCCTCTGTTCATCTACAGCGGACCGGGCCTCGGCAAGACTCACCTTATGCATGCGGTTGGTCAGTACGTTAAGAAGAACTTCCCGAAGAAAAAAGTAATGTACGTTTCTTCCGAAGCCTTTACTAACGAACTCATTAAAGCCATAAGAGAAAAGAGCCAGGAAGCCTTCAGAAACAAGTACAGAAAAGTAGATTTGCTGCTCTTCGACGATGTACAGTTTATTTCCGGCAAGGAAAGTACTCAGGAAGAAGTTTTCCACACTTTCGAAACCCTTTATAACTCCAGAAAGCAGATTATCTTTACTTCCGATAAACCGCCAAAGGATCTGGAAGGCATACCCGAAAGACTCCAGAGCAGATTCTCCTGGGGTCTTCCGGCAGAAATTCAGCCGCCAGGGTACGAAACAAGAGTCGCGATTCTTAATAACATAGCTACTCTAAGCGGCGTCGAAGTTACACCGGTAGTAAGCGAAGTACTGGAAGTAATCGCGCAGAACGTAACTTCCAATATCCGAGAAATAGAAGGCGCGTTTAACAGAGTAAACGCCATGTCCAAGCTTACAAACACCGAAATTTCCAAGGATCTCGCAAAGAGGGTACTCACGGATATCTTCGACACTCCGAAGACTAAGGAAATTACTCCGGAAAATATAAAGAAAGCTGTTGCAAAGTACTACGGCATAAAAGTTGCTGACATGGAAAGCGGAAACAGATCCAGAAACATAGGTTATCCGAGACAGATTGCCATATATATAATAAGAGAGAATACGAATTATTCTCTGCCCCAGATTGGCAAGCTTTTCGGCGGAAGAGACCATACAACCATCAGACACAGCTACGAAAAAATGTGCGAAGAGATTAAGACAGACAAGGATCTTCGCTCTGCAGTAGAAAACATCCTCGCTACTTTAGAGGAATAGTTTTCCACAGGCTGTGGAAAACATGTATATATCTTTTCCACAAGTTTTTAAACCTGTAAATCCTTAAAAATTAAGGTCCGGAAAGGTTTTCCACTTTTCCACAGGCCCTACTTCTACATCTACTTAAAATAATAAGAAAAACAAAGGAGCATCAAATGAGATTCACTTGTTCACAGGGAGCTCTTGCCAGAGCACTTAATACAGTATCTAAAGCAGTTTCCGTAAGAACTACTATTCCTATTCTTAAGGGAAT
>JAKSSQ010000087.1 GCA_024403005.1 Clostridia bacterium
CAGAGCATGGTAAGGATCTGAGCTCTGCTGCAGCTTTCGTTGGGAGAGAACCTGCCTTCTGCAGTTCCTGCGGTAATGCCCTTCTCCACTGCCCAGTTTACCGCCGGGCCGAAGTAATCGGTCTCCTTAACGTCGCCGAAACTTACAGATGCTGCAGGAGTTTCCGGAATTTCGGGTACTTCGGGTTCTGAAGGAACTTCAGATACTTCGGGTGTTTCGGGTACTGTTGGTTCAGCGGGTTCAACCGGCTTAGGACGCCTATGCGGACGGCTGGGAGTATCGCCGATAACCGGTGTATCGTCCGGGTGACCGCAATCCGGGCGGTTATGAACAGCCGTATACGTAATTTTATAAGCGCCTAGCTTATCAGCTGCATCCATTTCGCCCCAGCTGCAGGGGTACTGAACCTCGACCTCCATGCTTACGGTGCGTTCATCGTCGTGGCCGGGGGTGAAGATCTTTTCGTCTATGGAAGGCTTATCCTGGCTTGTAAATACCACGGTCCTGAGCTTTTCGCAGTTGCCGAAGGCGCGGTAGCCTATGGCTGAAACGCTTGCGGGAATAACTGCGGTTTCAAGATCCGGAGAATAGTTAAAGGCCTGAATGCCGATGTGTGTAATGGTTTCGGGTATGCTGTCTATCTGAGTGTGGTAAGCGTTGTTTCCGTGGAAAGCGTGGTCTTCCACAGATGTAAGGCTTGCGGGCCAGCCTATGCTTTCGTCCAGCTTATAAACCTGCACACTTGTATTAAAGAAGCTGTAATCCTTAAAAACGGTAATGCTGTCCGGAAGGTAAGCTTCGGAAAGATTTCTGCATCCGCGGAAAGCGCTGCTTCCTACGGTAGTGATGCCGTCTGTCATGCGAACGGAGCATATCTGAGTCATCATGGGCTTCCAGGGAGTTTCAGTATAATTGTACATTTCTCCGCTGCCGTTCAGGTAAACCGTATAATAGTCGGTTGGAATGGAGTTAACCTTTTGGGAGTGGTGGACAGCCTTGCCCCATACGATGTCAGGGCCGCACATGCCGGTGCCGCAGATGTCGCAGGCCTTGTCTTCGTTTGCGTCTGTGTGCTCGTGTGTATCCGAGCAGATGGTGCAGACTGTACCGTTTTCTGTGTCTGTTATGGGTGCATAGAGGTGCGGACCGATGGTATCCGGGTCGGCCTTAGTGTCGGTTACCCTTCCGCACGTGTCGCACTTGGCAGTCATAGTTCCGCCGCCGTTGCAGTGTGCATCGCCATTGGGAACATAGTTTGTAAATACGTGATCGGCCTTGGAATCGGGAACTTCAAAATCTACCCTGCCAAATCCGCAGCTTGTGCATAATTTGTAGGCTTTAGCATTCTTTGTGCAGGTTGCGTCGGTAGTAATAGTATAGGTACCGTCGTATACGTGGGTCTGGACGTAGTTTGGTGCTTTATCCTCGCCGGCGCCGAACAGAGGTCTTGTTTCAAATATATCCCATTTACAGGGGTAATTTACCGTAAGCTTGTTCGGTACTTCGCCAAAACAGAAATCATCAATAGACGGAGCCGCAGCAGATGTAAGGTTTACAGTCTTAAGATTCGTGCAGCCTGCAAATATCTGCCAGCCGAGAGAAGTTACAGTGGAAGGAATGGTTATTTCAGAAATTCCGGTACCTGCAAAGGCATTTAGCCCTATTGTCGTTAATCCTTCGTTAAGTACGATTTCCGTAAAATTGCCGTTCTTCAATGCGCCGGAGCTAATGGCTGTAATTTCCGAACCGAGAGTAACTTTAGTTACGCGGTTAAGGAAATTCACTAATCCTTCAGCTCTGAGAGTCCAGTCCGGCAGAGTTCCGGCTATGTTCAATGTAAGAACATCATCGGTTATGGACCAGGTTAAACCTTCACAAACTCCTGCAGGCCCGGGAGCAGTTTCTGCAGGTTCTGGTACTGTATCTGCGAAAATCGAAGCCGGAACGGAGCAGGTAACCAGAAGTATTGTCAGTAAAAATGCGAGCAGTCTTGAATTGGTCTTCATGCGAACACTCCTTTAAACTATTGAAATGCCGCGGCTGCGGCAGTTTATCCTGATTTCATTATACGCAGACTTTTACAAATTGTAAAACTCCCCGCATCGCTGCGAGGAGTTATTTTTACTTGCGTCTGAACAAATTCCACAGCAGGCCGAGGGGCAGAATAAAAAAGAATATGCCCGTCCTGAAGAGGAACATTGTTATAAACCAGAATATGAGAAGTGCCGGAAGGCAGCCCAGGCTGAGGTTATAGGTGCGGGGGCGCCACTGTTCGTACTGACGGCCTGTGCGGTTTCCGCTATACTGCTGCTGGCTTTCTTCCTGCGCATCGTCAAAGATGTCGCTGAAGTCGTAGACAGTCCAGCCGCCGAAGTTGGAGTAGCCTCCGTTGCCCTGCTGGCCGTTCTGCCACTGCCCGCCAAACGGATTCTGAGTCTGCTGGCCGGTGAACGGATCCCAGTAGGTCTGTCCGCCGGGAGCGGAATAGCTGCCGCTCTGCTGCAGTTTCCACATGCGAAGCTTTTCGGGGTCCTGCAGTATGCTGTAGGCCTCGTTGATTTCGTTCATGCGGTCGCTGGCACCAGGGTCGTCCGGATGTAGATCCGGATGGTTTTCCTTGGCCTTCTTCCTGTATGCACTTTTAATTTCGTCCTCGGTGGCTGTTTCCGGCACACCGAGAACGTCATACGGATTTTTTGTCATTATCTCTAATTCCCTTGTTTATCCCCTATTTTTCTGCCGGAGTCCACTTCCATTCGCGGATTTCGGGCAAATCTTCGCCGTATTCTGCGATGTACTGCTTGTGTTCAACCAGCTTGTCCTTCATCTCCTGGATGAGGTGGCTGTCGCGGTTGCCCAGGTCTACGTGGAGCAGTGCCTGCATTGTAAGGCTGAAGCGGTCGATGCCGTTCTGTACGCGCATGTCGAACGGTGTTGTAATTGTGCCTTCTTCCATGTAGCCGAATACGTGGAAGTTCTTGTTTGTTCTGTGGTAAACCAGTTCGTGGATGAGTGTGGGATAGCCGTGGAATGCGAAGATTACGGGCTTATCCTTTGTGAACAGAGCATCGTATTCCTGGTCGGAGAGACCGTGGGGATGTGTTCTGTCGGACTGGAGTCTCATGAGGTCTACAACGTTAACCACGCGGATCTTGAGCTCGGGGAATTCCTTGCGCAGAATTGTAACTGCTGCCAGAGTTTCCAGAGTGGGTGTATCGCCGCAGCAAGCCATAACTACGTCGGGTTCTTCGCCGCAGTCTGTGGAAGCCCACTGCCAGATGCCGATACCCTGGGTGCAGTGCTTAACAGCCTGTTCCATGGTGAGCCACTGGGGTCTGGGGTGCTTGCTTGTAACCATTACGTTTACGTAGTCCTTGCTCTTGATGCAGTGGTCGAAGCAGGAAAGCAGGCAGTTTGCATCGGGCGGCAGGTACATGCGTACGACTTCTGCCTTCTTGTTTGCAACGTGGTCCAGGAAGCCGGGATCCTGATGGGTGAACCCATTGTGGTCCTGCTGCCATACGTTGGAGGACAGAATGTAGTTTAAGCTGGCGATACTTGCTCTCCAGGGCAGGCCCTTGCAGATTTTGAGCCACTTGGCGTGCTGGGAGAACATGGAGTCTACAACGCGGATGAATGCTTCGTAGCTTGCGAAGAAGCCGTGGCGGCCTGTGAGCAGGTAGCCTTCCAGCCAGCCTTCGCACATGTGTTCGGAGAGCATGGAGTCCATAACTCTGCCGTCGGGAGCCAGGAATTCGTCCTTTTCGTTGATTTCGTCCTGCCAGTCTCTGTTGGTTTCTTCGAATACCTTGTTGAGTCTGTTGGAAGCTGTTTCGTCCGGTCCGAAGATTCTGAAGTTCTTCTTGTCTTCGTTGAGCTTGAATACGTCTCTTACGTAGCCGCCGAGAACTGTCATATCCTGAGCTTCTACAGCGCCGGGCATGGGTACTTCCACACCGTATTCTCTGAAGTCGGGTGTTCTTAAATCGTGGAGCAGCTTGCCGCCGTTTGCGTGGGGGTTCATGCCCATGCGGCGGTTGCCAACCGGAGCCATTGCAACGGTTTCAGCTTTGGGGCTTCCGTCTTCGTTGAACAGTTCTTCCGGCTTGTAGCTCTTGAGCCAGTCTTCCAGGAGCTGCATGTGTTCAGGCTTATCCATTGCGATGGGAACCTGATGAGCTCTGAATGTGCCTTCAATGGGCTTGCCGTCTACCATCCTGGGGCCTGTCCAGCCCTTGGGAGAACGGAAGATGATCATGGGCCATACGGGTCTCTTCTTGAGCTTGCCGCTGCGAGCCTTCTTCTGGATAGCCTTGATGTCTGCGATGCATGCATCAAGTGCATTGTACATGGCTTCGTGCATCTTCTTGGGTTCTGAGCCTTCTACGAAGTAGGGCTTCCAGCCGCAGCCCTTAAAGAAGCTTTCGATTTCGTCGTGAGGCATGCGGGAGAAGATGGTCGGGTTTGCGATCTTGAATCCGTTTAAGTGGAGGATGGGCAGAACTGCGCCGTCTCCTGCCGGGTTCAGGAACTTATTGGAGTGCCAGGATGTAGCCAGGGGGCCTGTTTCTGCTTCGCCGTCGCCTACAACGCAGGCTGCGATAAGGTCGGGGTTATCGAAAACCGCACCGAAAGCGTGAGCCATAGAGTAGCCCAGTTCGCCGCCTTCGTTAATGGAGCCCGGAGTTTCGGGAGCTACGTGGCTTGCGATGCCGCCGGGGAAGGAGAACTGCTTGAAAAGCTTCTTCATGCCGGCTTCGTCCTGAGTGATGTTGGGATAAACTTCTGTATAGGAACCGTCCAGCCAGTTCTGTGCAACCATTGCGTTTCCGCCGTGGCCGGGGCCGGAGAGGTAGATCATATCCAGATCGTACTGCTTAATTGCTCTGTTAAGGTGAGTATAGATAAAGTTCTGCCCGGGAACTGTACCCCAGTGTCCTACGATCTTCTTCTTAATCTGGGACTTGTCCAGGGGCTTCTTAAGAAGGGGGTTGTCCAGCAGGTAGAGCTGTCCTGCTGCCAGGTAATTGGATGCGCGCCAGTAGGCATCCAGCTGTTTTAATGTCTTTCTATCCATTATTCTTCTCCTATAATCTTGCAGATATCAACCCAGCCTTTGCAGGGTGTATACTTTTCCAGAATTTCAGGGCTTGAATCAAATGTATTGTAGTCGTCGCCTGCAGCGGAGTGAACCATTTCAAAACGCTTTAAGGAAACGTCCAGATATACGTCTACGCCTTCGTTGATGCCGAATGCGCATACGCCGCCGGGTTCGTGTCCGATGAGTTCCTGAACCAGATCTCTGGGAACCATGGAAGGCTTCTGGTGGAAGTACTGCTTAAACTTTCCGCTGTTAACCTTTGTGTCGCCGGCCATAACTACCATAATGGGCTTGCCGTCTACCATGAATGTAAGGGACTTTGCAATTTCAGCTTCTGTGCAGCCGATAGACTGAGCTGCATGTTCTACAGTGTCGATGCAGATTTCTCTGTGGTGCACGTATTCCATTGCTCCAAGCTTTTCGATATATGCTTTAGCTACTTCGTAAGACATGTTACCTCCTTACCTGTTCTTCATGCTGCGCTCCATATCGCGGCCAGCATCTCTTTTAGCAATATCCGCTCTTTTGTCGTAGAGTTTTTTACCTCTTGCCACCGCAAGTTCCATCTTTACAAGGCCTTTATTGTTTATGTAGACCTTAACGGGAACCAGGGTGAGCCCATCCTTGCTTACGTTTTCGTCCAGTCTCCTTATTTCGCCCTTGTGGAGCAGAAGTTTCTTGGGACGAAGAGGATCCGTGTTATATCTGTTGCCCTTTTCGTAGGGGCTGATATTCATTCCGTATACGTGGACTTCGCCTTTTTCCACCTTTGCGTAGGAATCGCGGAGGTTCACGCCTCCGGCGCGGACGGATTTAATCTCCGTTCCGGTGAGCACAATTCCCGCTTCGTAGGTTTCCTCGAAGAAGTAGTCGTGGCGAGCCTTTTTATTGTTCGCAATTAACTTTTCCATTATTTATAAAGACCCCCAATCTTGTTAAAGGGGAAGAGTCTGAACACTACCTTGCCCAGGATTAAGTCGTCGTCTACGAGACCGATACGGCTGTCTCTGCTGTCTGCGGAGTTCTGGCGGTTGTCGCCCATGCAGAACAGTTTGCCTTCGGGGATGGTAATTTCGCTCAGCTCTGTATCCGTGTAGCCGTCTTTGGTGTAGCCTTCGATGAGGGGGTCACCGTTGAGGTAAACCACGCCGTTGGAGATGCTGATCGTATCTCCGGGAACTGCGATGACACGCTTTACCAGGAGTTTCTCCTTGCCGGCTGCAGTTGTCAGGGAAGAATGGAAGACGATAATGTCGCCGCGGCCCGGGTCTTTACCGAACAGCTTGTAGGACTGCTTGCTTACGAAGAGATAATCGCCGGATTTGAGCGTGTTTTCCATGCTGTGTTCCTGAACGATGGTCGGCTTAATGAACTGCAGGATTAAAACTGCAATTATAACCGCAAGGCCTATGTCCTTTATCCATTCCTTTGCGTTGTCGCTTAAATGAAACATTAAATAATCTCCTTACCGAAAATTTCCTTTTGAATTGCGGACCAGCCGGGAGGCAGAGGCGCTGTGACTTCCGTGCCTTCCAGGTATTCCAGGGGCTCTTCCATGGCTCTGAACACAAGCTTTCCTGCGTGGAGGAGCTGGGTGGAAAGGCCTGTACGCCTTTTGATTTCGGCGTTTGTCCTGCTGAAGCCGTACTTTGCGTCGCCTATGAGAGGGAAGCCTGCGTGCTTCATGTGCGCGCGGATCTGGTGGCTACGTCCTGTTATGAGTTCGACCTGGATAAGCGTGTAGCTTCCGTTGCTGTAAACAGGTCTTGCGATGGTTTCAATGTATTTGCCCTCTTCGCTGCTTTCGGGCAGGATCTTTACCCTGTTGGTCTTTTCGTCCTTGAGCAGTTTGTTTTTGAGGTGCAGTTCTCGCTTGAGCTCACCGCATACGATTGTGTTGTAGAATTTGGTCATGCCCTCGTCCTTGGCAAGGGATGCACTCAGGATTCTTAAAGCTGCGGCGGTCTTGCCGAAGACCACGAGGCCAGTGGTGTTGCGGTCCAGCCTGTGAACCGGCGAAGGCACGAAGCTCTTTTCCAGGCGCGGCACATAGTCGCCCTTTTCGATTAAGTAGTCCACTACCTGGTTGGCCAGAGTGTCCTTCTTTTCCGTGGAATCGCCGTGAACCAGAAGGCCGAAGGGCTTTGCTGCAACCAGAATGTTTTCGTCTTCGTAGGCGATGGTGAACTGGCGCTTGGGCGCAGCGGTGCGCTTCTTCTTCGTGAGCTTATCTATGTCCTGATCTGTCATGTATATCTGCAGAACGTCACCTTCGTTAAGAAGGG
>JAKSSQ010000088.1 GCA_024403005.1 Clostridia bacterium
ACGCTTTTAGCTTCGAAACTGTGGGGCAATGGCGGCGTAACGGCCGTTACTTTTGTTACAGCCTTCACGGTTTTTATATTTGCCGAAATGATCCCAAAGAGCTATGCCCGCAGCTGCTGCGAAGCCCTCGCTCCGGCTCTGGCTCCCTCTATGGTATTTATAATGAAAATTCTAGCCCCGGTAAGCGTTGTATTTTCTTCAATAAGCAATGCAATTTCAAATCTTGCAGGCGGCGTGGAAGAGGATAATCTTACGGTTACGGAAGAGGAACTCTTCGACATTATCGAAGGCATAGACGAAGAAGACGACGTAGACGAAGACGCTGCGGAACTGGTTCAGTCTGCCCTGGAATTTACGGTTAAGACCGTCGCTGATGTGTTCACGCCCTGGGATAAGGTTGAAACAATCAGCAGAACCATGTCCGACAGCGAAATTTTAAGTATTATAAGCGAAGGGCACTATTCCAGACTGCCTGTAGTTACTGCGGACGGAAACGTGGAAGGAATTCTGCAGGTCCGCAAGTTCCTTAAGGCTAAAATCCAGGGAAAGAGCCTGCTCAAGACCCGTTCCATGCTGGACAGAGCTTTCTACGTAACTTCCAACATACCTGTAGACGACGCTCTTAATCTTATGAGCAGCCACAGGAGCCACATGGCTATTGTGCGCTCCGACGACGGTCCCATCGAAGGTATCGTTACCGTGGAAGACATCCTGGAAGAGCTGGTCGGCGAAATCTACGACGAAGAAGAAGTCGAGGAATGGGACGAAGAGATGGAAGGAGGAGATAAGTAATGATGTACTTATTTATCTTTATCCTTATCGGCCTTTCTGCCTTTTTCTCCGGCTCTGAAATTTCCTATGCCGGCGCCAGCGAAATTAAGCTGCGCAAGGCTGCAGAGGAGGCGAGAAACTCTTCTGCCAAAGACGCACATTACGTAAAAATTCACTACGATAAGGCCCTTATAAGCATACTTATAGGTAATAATCTTGTTAATATCGGGTCTTCTTCTGTTGCTACCGTAATTGCGGTGAGCCTCATGGGCGACGCCGGTGCAGGTGCTGCCGCAGCGGTAATGACTGTCCTGATTATTATTTTCGGCGAAATTACTCCGAAAATTATCGCAAACAAGAATCCGGAAGGCTTTGCGTCTGCGGTTGCCGTTCCCATTAAGTTTATAATGCTGGTTACAGCGCCTCTGGTGTTCCTTTGCGACCACTTTATTTCCGGCGTTTCCAGGCTCTGGGAAGGCCATACGGACGATGATGTGGTCACCGAAGACGATCTGGAGACCATATTCGAAACTGCGGAAGACGAAGGCGTAGTGGACGAAGACACGGCGGATCTGCTGCAGAGCGCTCTGGATTTCGACGACGTAATGGCCTACGAAATTATTACCCACAGAGTGGATATGGACGCCATAGACATAGAAGACAGCGAAGAAGAGATTATAGAGCAGATTTTAAGCTCTTCTTACTCCAGACTGCCGGTTTACATCGATACTCCGGACAATATTATCGGAATCTGCCACATAAACCAGTGTCTTCGCAGCATGGCCATGGGCGAAAAGTTCAACCTGCGCAAGCTCATGCTGCCGGTTAACTTCGTGCACAAGACCACGCCTCTGGACGACGTTCTGGAGACCATGAAAGTCGAGGGCTGCCACATGGTTATCGTTACGGATGAATACGGCGGCACCATGGGCCTCGTTACGATGGAAGACGTTTTAGAGCAGATCGTAGGCGAAATCTGGGACGAAAAGGACGAAATCGACGAAGAATTCGTAGAACTGGGGCCGGACCGTTTCGAAGTGGACGGCGACATGCGCATCGAAGATTTCTTCGATGAACTGGACATGGACGAAAAGGATTTCGACGACGACAACGCCACCATGGGCGGCTGGGCCATCGAAATGCTGGGCGACTACGCGGAAACAGGGGAGCAGTTCTCCTACAAGAACATTACGTTCACCGTTACGGAGACGGACGGCATGCGCGTGACCCAACTCCTGGCCGAAGTGGACCCGGACTGGGAAGAACCGGAAGAATAGCCCGGTTTTAAGCGTTTAAACGGTAAATAAATAATATTTAAAGCAATAAAAAGAACGAGCGGAATAAATCCGCCCGTTCTTTTTTATCCTTCTGTCTAAAGACCAAAGACAAATTGCTATTTGAATGTTGCGATAGGTCTGCGCTTGTGTTCGCTTCTGCTGTGGAAGCGGTCGATTATCGCCTTGTCTTCTTCTGTAGCTTCGCCTGTAGTGATGTACTTGTCGATGGCTGCGTAGGTTACGCCCATTTCCTGTTCGTCGGTCTGTCCTTCGAAAAGACCTGCGGAAGGAGCCTTGTTAATGATGCTTTCGGGGCCCTTAACGAATCTTAAGAATTCAAAGACTTCTGTAGCTGTAAGGTCGGAGATGGGGTTGAAGTCGTTTGCACCGTCGCCCCACTTTGTGAAGTAGCCCATGTACATTTCGCTGCGGTTTCCTGTACCTGCTACCAGGCGGTTTTCTGCTGCGCCGATGGTGTAGAGGGTTGTCATTCTGAGTCTGGGTGCGATATTTGTGATTGCAGCCTTGTTAAGTTCAGCAATGCCTTCCAGAGCCTTCATTTCTGCTTCTCTTACGGGAGTAAGGTCTACAACTCTTGTCTCGATTCCGAATTTATCAGCCAGTTCTCTGCCGTCGTCTGCGTCGATGCCGAAGTTTCTCTTGCTTGCGCAGGGCATGATTACGCCTACCGTATTATCGCATGCTGCCTTGCAGAGGATGCCCACTAATGCTGAGTCCTTTCCGCCGGAATTACCGAAAACAATTCCGTCCGCATGAGCTTCTGCCACTTTTTCTTTGATGAAAGCGACTCTTTCATTGAATTCTTTCTGATAGTCTCTCATATATCAATCACCTCCGGGTTAAAAAATCGTCCGTATTATCAAAAAAAGTGATAACTAATTATAGCACAGTAAAATGTTCGTTTTAAGCCCTATTTTGAGTTATTTTGCAGCAATATATGGAGTATTTGCCTGCAAACTGTTAAATACGTAAGGAATCGGCTGTAATACTTCTGAAATATTCACTTGCACAGCATTGGCCCTTGTGGTATATTGCTTTTGTAATTATATCTTTATTTTACCATTTTGGAGGTAACATTATGGGTTTTATGGACATCATTGATGCCCTGAACGCAGTACTTTGGGGAACACCCCTTATCGTACTCCTTCTGGGTACAGGTATCTTACTCACAGTAGGATCCGGATTCTTCCAGTTTGTTCACTTCGGTCACATCATGAAGTGCACATTCGGATCCCTCACAAAGTCCAACAACAAGGACGGCGAAGGCTCTATTTCTGCTTTCGAAGCTGCTTCCATCGCTGTTGGCGGCGCTGTAGGTGCTGGTAACATTTCCGGTGTAGCTACAGCTGTAGCAGTTGGTGGCCCTGGTTCCATCTTCTGGATCTGGCTGATCGCTCTGATCGGTATGATCACAAAGTGCGCTGAAGTAACCCTCGCTCTGCACTACAGAACAAAGGACGTTACAGGCGAAAGATATGTTGGCGGACCTACATACTACATGCAGGAAGGCCTCGGCGTAGAAAAGCATTGGGGCGGAGCTTACAAGATTCTTGCAATCATCTTCTCTGTAGGTATCTTCATCTCCTTCGTATTCACAATGCAGAACTATTCTACATCTGAATCCATCTCTTCCACATTCCCCCAGTTCTCCATGCCCATGGTAGCTACAGTATTCGCTATCCTGCTGACAATCGTTGTAGCTGGTGGTCTGAAGAGAGTAGGTGAATTCGCTTCTAAGGCAGTACCCATCATGTGCATCATGTACATGGTATTCGCTCTGATCATCATCGTTAAGAACATCGGCGCTCTGCCCGGCGTTATCGGCATGATCTTCAAGCACGCATTCACACCGACAGCTGCTTCCGGCGGTTTCGCAGGCGCAACAGTAGGTCTCACAATCACAAAGGGTATCCAGAGAGCTCTGTACTCTAACGAAGCTGGTTGGGGTACTTCCCCGATGGTACACGCTACATCTATCGTAGACCATCCTATCCAGCAGGGTATGTGGGGTTGCTTCGAAGTATTCGTTGATACAATCCTCGTATGCTCCATGACAGCTCTCGTACTGCTCACAAGCGGTATCTGGGACTCCGGTCTTACATCCGCTACACTGACACTGACAGCATTCGAACAGAACATCGGCTTCCTTGGCAGAGCTGTAATCGCTCTCTCCGTATTCCTGTTCGCATTCACAACAGGTACTGGCTGGTACACATATTACGATACACTGATCAGACACGGCTTCAAGAACGACTCCTCCATCAGAAGAGCATTCCTCGCTATGATCAAGTATGGTAACGCTATTCCTGGCTGGGCATGCGTAATGCTCTCCACAAAGTATGACGTAGGCGCTTCCTCCGTATGGGGCATCGTAGACGTTGGTACAGCTGTTCCTACATTCTGCAACCTGATCGCTCTGATCATCCTGTCCAAGAGATTCTTCGAACTCCTCAAGGACTACAAGGCTCGTTACATGGGCATCGGCGAAGTAGATCCCGAATTCAAGATTTGGTACGAAGACAGAAAGGCTGCTGCAAAGTAGTTTAACTGTTAAAAGCTGAAACTAAAGAACCCGGTTTTACCGGGTTCTTTTTTTTGCGTCCGGACGCATGGTTTTACGATTCCCTGCGCCTGTACGATTGCACAATAAAAGACTGCACCCTGGTTTCGGTGCAGCCTTTGGGTATTTGCCTTATTCTATTCGTTCTTATCGTTATTGTCTTTATGCTTTCTTAAAGGACTCTTTAGTTCGGGCTTTCTTATCTTGCCTTTCTTAACAAGCTTGCATCCGCAGACAACTGCTGCAATAGCGATTACGATGCCGATTATGTTATATGCAATCCAGTAAGCCAGTTCTTCGAGGCTGTATCCGAAGTTCCTTACGCCTCTTGTAAAGTTTCTTCCAAGTTCTTCGAAGAAGCTTCTTTCTTCTACGACGCTTCCGTTAAGATCTCTTACCTGTTCAACTTCGATGTCGATGGTGGAGAAACCGATTAAGCTGTCGTAGCGGTTCTGCTGGGACTGGAGGCTGTCTATCTGGTACTGGCAATCGGAGATTGCACCTTCCAGAGTAATTATGTCCTCCATCTTGTCTGCCTTCTTAAGCAGCTCCTGCAGTCTGTCCATCTTGGTCCTAAGCGTTGCAAGTCTGGTTTCGATATCTGCATAGGCCAGACCTACATCTTCTGTGGATTTGTTCACGCTTACCACGTGGCATCCGTCTCCGACTGCGGAAAGGAAGGCGTCGTATTTGTCTGCCGGAACCCTTACGGTGTAGTATCCGTACTTGTAGCTTTCTTCGTAGTAGTAGGAACCGTTGTCCGTGGACATGTTTTCGAAGTACCCGCCGAAGTCTTTAACCAGCTGGTTGAGCTGGCTTTCGGTCTCTGCGAAGTTTAGGGTCTGCAAGCGAAGGTTTGCTCTGAATATGAGCTTTACATTTTCGCTGTAGGTAAGGTCTGTAACCATTGCGTTTTCGGATTCGGAGACGGTGTAGTCGAAATCGCCTTTATCCATCTCTTCGTAATATCCGCCGCCGTAAAATCCATTCCCGTATCCTGCATCCTCTGCCGGCATTCCCGGTGCCGAGCTTGCGGTGTCCTTCATGGCTCCTCCGCAGGATGCCAGGATCATTGCGCTCACCATGCATCCGCAGAGCGCCATAATCAGTTTTTTCTTCATAAGTAAATCTCCTTATATAATATAAGTACTATATGAATATCCCTTTTGCAACCTTTAGACGTTTACGGCGCAGCAATGTTCCATATTTTTTATTATTTTTGATGCCCAATTCTTCCGCTCCGGCAGCCTTCCTTGCACTTAACAAAAATTGGAAATTGTGGTATAATGCCCATTACCTGATTATTTAACGGAGGAAATATGCACAAGGAATTTTTTGTAAGCACATTACAGACTAACGATGAATTCATGGATTTCTTTATGGTGAAATCCATTTCTATAAAAATTGGGTCAAACCGCAAACAGTATCTGGACGTAACACTTGGAGACAACACCGGCGAAGTTAACGGCAAGAAGTGGGATGTTAACGACGACGAAGCTGTAAGCCTTTCTGCAATTAAGGAAGGCGACCTGGTAAAGGTTAAGGCAGTTGTGACCGAATGGAACGGCACAAAGCAGCTTAAGGTCATGAAGATTCGCAAGGGCCAGAAGGAAGACAAGTGCGAAATGACCGACTACATAAAGGCTGCACCCGAAAATCCGGAAGACATGTACGAATACATCCTCGGAAGAGTTGAAACCATCTCCGACGAAGGCTTAAAGGCCATCGCGAAGAAGTTCATGGTGGACGAAAAGGAAAGACTGCTTTATTATCCTGCAGCCATGCGCAACCACCACGCGGAACTGGCCGGTCTGCTTTACCACATTAAGAGAATGCTCTGCATGGGCGAAAAGGCCTGCGAAGTATATACAAACCTGGACAGAGACTGGATTATCTGCGGCGTAGTTCTCCACGACATGGAAAAGCTGAACGAAATCAAATCCAACGAGTTTGGCATCAGCCCCGGGTATACATTTGAAGGACAGCTCCTCGGACACATTATCCAGGGCATTTCCAAGGTTTCCGACATGGCAAGAGAGGTCGGCTTAAGCGAAGAAAAGACAGTCATGCTGCAGCATATGATCCTTTCTCACCACTATGAAGCTGAATTCGGCAGCCCCAAGAAGCCCATGTTCCCCGAAGCTGAAATGCTCCATTATCTGGACATGATGGATGCAAAGATGTTCGATTTCGAAGCTGCTTTATCTGGAGTTAACCCGGGCCAGTTCTCCGAAAGAGTAAGAACTCTGGACGGACGCATGCTCTATAAGGCAAGCTTTAAAGGTGATATTACCGAGTAATGAAGGAAGATAAGAGCGGCAAGATTGCCGAAGTCATTTACTTTAACGAAGATAATTTTTATACAATAGCGGTGTTCGAAACGGACACCGAACAGTTTTATGCCGTCGGATACATGCCGCGGCCAGCAAAAGGCAGACGCTACGATTTAATCGGTGAATGGAAGGTTCATCCGAAATACGGGGAGCAGTTTGCCTTTTCCTCTTTTCAGGAAGCGGAGCCGGAGACTACCGACGGTATTTTGTCTTTCCTTTCCAGTGGTGTGGTTAAAGGCGTAGGGCCTTCCACTGCAGCTGCAATCGTAAAGAAGTTCGGTGAAAACACTTTAAAGATTATAAGCGAAGAGCCGGAAAGACTTACGGAAGTTTCCGGAATCGGCGCTAAAAAGGCTGAAACCATAGCT
>JAKSSQ010000089.1 GCA_024403005.1 Clostridia bacterium
AAATCTGGACAAAGTGGTACTCATACCGGCTTATGTTTCGCCGTTCAAAACGGCGGACATGCCGGCCGAAGGGCATCACAGACTGGAAATGCTTAAGATTGCCGCAGAAGGACACCCCGGCTTTGAAATCAGCGACATAGAGCTTAAAAAGGACGGACCTTCCTACACTTACGATACTCTTACAGAGTTAAAGAAGAGCCTCCTGGAAGACGACGAAATCTATTTTATTATGGGTACAGACACCTTCATGCACATAAGTGAATGGAAGATGTCGGAAGAGCTCATAAGAAACTTCGGATTCATAATCGGTCTTCGCAAGGGCTACGACGAGGAAGCTCTGGAAAAATATATAGAAGATTTAAAGTCGAAATATCCGCTCAACGCAGAATATATAAGGATACCGGAACTGGAAATCAGTTCTACAGACATCAAGCAGCGCATAAGGGAAGGCAAGTCCGTAAGATTCCTGCTGCCTGATGGGGTCATCGAATATATAAAAAAGAACGGTCTTTACACAAACATTAAAGACCTGGTAAGAATTTACGCAAAGCAGAACGAAAAGCCGACACGCTACATGCACACCTGCGGCGTGGTTAAAATGGCTAAGGAACTGGCTGTAAAGCACGGGGTTGACCCCGAGAAAGCCGAAATAGCCGCATGGTTCCACGATGCATTCCGTTCAGCAGGAAATCTCGAACACGGTCCTATCGCAGCAGATAAGCTTAAGGAGCTCTTCGGTGTAGAAGACGAAGACATCCTTAATGCAATCCGTTTCCACACCACAGGCCGCCCCGGCATGAGCAAGCTGGAAATGGTTCTGAAGGTTGCAGACCAGCTGGAAGAGGGCAGAGATTACCCCGGCGTGGAAGAAATGCGCGAATTCTTAAAGCTCGACATATACAGATGCACTTACGAACTTATGGTTCACACCAGGATGTACGTAGAGAGCATAGGAGGCAAATTTGACACACGGTCTAACCGTGCTATAGAATGGCTCCGTGAACAATTTGAAGGAGGACAAGATGGATACTAAGGCAATGGCTCTTTTTCTCGCGGATGCCCTTGATAAAAAGAAGGCAAAGGATATCGTTATAATCGACATATCCGAAAAGTCCGGTTTTGCAGATTACTTCGTAATCGCTCAGGCCGGCTCTCTTCGCCAGGTTGCAGCGCTTCAGGACGAAGTAGAAGACCAGCTGGCTAAGGAAGAAATCTTCGTAAGACACATCGAAGGCCGCGGCGAATCCGGCTGGGTATTAATGGATTACGGCGACATAATCGTTAACCTGTTCACAGAAGAACAGAGAGCGCGTTATCAGATAGAAAAAGTATGGAAAGACTGCCCGTCCGTAGATTACGAACCTGCAGCTGAAGAATAAAGTCTATTTTTACAAAAGGAGAGCGTAAGCACCTATGGAACAGCAATATAATTTTAAGAAAATCGAACCCAGATGGCAGAAGGTCTGGAAGGACAGCGGCATATTCCATGTAACAGAGGACGAAAGCAAGAAGAAGTTCTACTGTCTGGAAATGTTCCCCTATCCCAGCGGAAAGCTCCACATGGGCCACGTACGTAACTATTCAATCGGCGACGTTCTGTCCAGATACCTGAACATGAACGGCTACAACGTTCTGCACCCCATCGGATTCGACTCTTTCGGTCTGCCCGCAGAAAACGCAGCTATTAAGAACGGTTCTCACCCCGCAGTATGGACAAGCTCCAATATCGCAGAAATGGAAAACCAGCTCAAGCAGCTGGGCTTCTCCTACGACTGGGACAGAGAATGCTGCACATATACAGAAGAATACTACAAGTGGATGCAGTGGATCTTCATCCAGTTCTGGAACAAGGGCCTCGCTTATAAGAAGGAAAACCCCGTAAACTGGTGCCCGTCCTGCGCTACAGTACTCGCTAACGAACAGGTAGTAGAAGGCTGCTGCGAACGCTGCAAGACTCAGGTTACAAAGAAGAACCTTTCCCAGTGGTACCTTAAGATTACAGATTATGCAGACAGACTGCTTGCAGATCTGGACAAGCTTACAGGCTGGCCCGAAAAGGTTAAGACAATGCAGCGCAACTGGATCGGCAAGTCCGAAGGTTACGAAGTTACATTCGAACTCAAGGACGGCGATCTGCCCATGACAGTTTATACAACACGTGTAGACACAATCTACGGTGTTACATTCATGGTAATTTCTCCGGAACACCCCTGGGTAGAACAGCTCATTAAGGGTTCCGAATACGAAGATGCCTGCAGAAAGTACATGGAAGAGGCTAAGCACCTCAACGATATCGAAAGAACATCCCTCACAAAGGAAAAGACAGGCCAGTTTACAGGCAGATATGTTATCAACCCCGCAAACGGCAAGGAAGTTCCCCTTTACCTGGCAGACTATGTACTCATGGGCTACGGAACAGGTATCGTAATGGGCGTACCTTTCGGCGACCAGAGAGACTTCGACTTCGCAACAAAGTTCGGTCTCGACATTATCCCCGTAATCGATCCGCATCTTCCCGAAGTTGACATCAACAACCTCAAGGCTGCTTTCATCGCAGAAGGTACAATGATCAACTCCGGCAAGTACGACGGAATGAATAACGTCGAAGCCATTAAGGCTATCGGTGACGATTTCGTAAACAGAGGCATCGGCAAGAAGACAACAAACTTCAAGCTCCGCGACTGGCTCATCTCCCGTCAGCGTTACTGGGGTACACCTATCCCAATGATTAACTGCCCCGACTGCGGATGGGTTCCCGAAAAGGAAGAAAACCTGCCCATTATCCTGCCTACAGACGTAGAATTCACAGGAAAGGGCGAATCTCCCATCGCTACATCCAAGACTTTCGTAGACACAGCTTGCCCGTGCTGCGGAAAGCCCGCTAAGAGAGAAGTTGACACAATGGATACATTCCTCGACTCCTCCTGGTACTTCCTGCGTTACTGCGACGCAAGAAACAGCGAAAAGGCATGGGACAAGAAGAAGACCGACTACTGGATGGATGTTGACCAGTACATCGGCGGCGTTGAACACGCAATTATGCACCTGCTCTATGCAAGATTCTTCACAAAGGTTCTGTACGACCTTGATCTGGTTCACGTAGATGAACCCTTCAAGAACCTGCTTACACAGGGTATGGTACTGAAGGATGGATCCAAGATGTCCAAGTCCCTGGGCAACGTTGTATCCCCCGAAGAAATCATCAGCAAGTACGGTGCAGACACAGCAAGACTGTTTATCCTGTTCGCAGCTCCTCCCGAAAAGGAACTGGAATGGTCCGATACAGGTGTTGAAGGTTCCTACAAGTTCCTCAACCGTGTATACAGACTGGTATACGAAATGTCCGAACAGATTAAGGGAATTCCCTGCAAGTACATTCCCGAAGGCAAGGACGACAAGCAGCTTGCATACATCCTGAACAATACAGTAAAGAGAGTTACAGAAGACATCGGCAAGAGATTCAACTTCAACACAGCTCTCTCCGCTATCATGGAACTGGTTAACGAAATGTATCGCTACAAGGAACTGGACGATGTAAACATGGGCCTCCTTGCAGACGCTACAGATAAGCTCGTAAGAATGCTTTCACCGTTCGCTCCCCATATCTGCGAAGAAATGTGGGAAGGCCTTGGCCACACAGAAAGCATCTACGGTGTTGAATGGCCCGTTTGCGACGAATCCATGCTCGTTAAGGACTGCGTAGAAATCGTTGTTCAGCTCAACGGCAAGGTTCGCGGAAAGATGGAAGTTGCTGCAGGCATGGACAAGAATGCCTTCCAGGAACTCGTTATGGCTTCCGACATCGTTAAGCAGCTTACAGAAGGTAAGGAAATCGTTAAGATTATCGCTGTACCCGGAAAGCTCGTTAACATCGTAGTAAGAGGCTAATATTTTATGACAGAAAAAAAAAGGCCAAAGGTCTTTAAGACCCGTAAGCTTAAGGTTATCCCTATGGGTGGTCTCCACGAAATAGGGAAGAACCTTACGGCCTTTGAGTACGGCGACGACATTATGCTCGTCGACTGCGGAATGGCATTTCCCGACGACGAAATGCTCGGCATCGATGTAGTAATTCCCGACTTTACTTACCTTATCGAAAACAGCGACAAGGTGAGAGGTCTGGTGATTACTCACGCACACGAAGACCACATCGGTGCCGTTCCGTACCTGCTTAAGGAGCTGGATGTTCCCGTTTACGGAACAAGGCTTACCATAGGCTTTATAAAAAACAAGCTCAAGGAGCACGACGTAAACGCCAGGCTCGTTGAGATCACTCCGGGCGACGTACTGAAGTTCGGAGTATTTCAGGTGGAAACCATCCACACGACCCACAGCGTGGCAGATGCCATTGCGCTTTGCATCGATACTCCCGTAGGCAAGGTGTTCCACACAGGCGACTTTAAGGTCGACTTTACGCCCGTCGACGGTGAACCCATCGATTTCGCAAGGCTTGCAATGCTCGGAGAAGAAGGAATTCTCCTCCTTATGGCAGACTCCACAAATGCGGAAAGAAAGGGCTACACACCTTCCGAAAAGAACGTAGGTATAGCTCTTAAGAATATTTTTGCATCGACAAAGAAGAGAATTATTATCGCAACGTTCTCTTCCAACGTGCACAGAGTCCAGAAAATTATCGATGCCGCTGTAGAAAACGGCAGAAAGGTAGCAGTTTCCGGACGCAGCATGGAAAACATGGTAGCCATAGCAGAAGAGCTGGGCTATCTTGATATTCCTGCTAACACCCTGGTGGATATTAAAAAGATTAAGAATATCCCCGACGATCAGCTTGTAATTATTACAACCGGCAGCCAGGGTGAACCCATGAGCGCCTTAACGAGAATGGCCAACAACATGCACCGCCAGGTTAACATCCGCATGGGAGACATGGTTATCCTTTCCTCCAATGCAGTTCCCGGCAATGAAAAGAGCGTTACAAACATCGTAAATGCTCTGCTGGAAAAGGGTGCGGAGGTTATTTACAACGATATCACTGAAACCCACGTATCCGGCCATGCTTCTCAGGAAGAATTAAAGCTCATCCACACAATTTTAAAGCCGAAGTTCTTTATTCCCGTCCACGGCGAAATGAAGCACCTTCTCGCACACAAAGAATTGGCTGAAAGCCTTGGAATGGCTGAAAACCGCATAATTATCGCCCAGAACGGCGATGTGATTGAGGTCACAAAGGCAAAGATAAAGAAGACTAAGGACACCGTACCGGCAACACCGGTTATGGTAGACGGCTTAGGCGTAGGCGACGTAGGAAGCTCTGTTCTGAACGAAAGAAAGTACCTCTCCGAAGCAGGTCTTATCGTTATTACCTGCACCTTCGAAGAAGGCATGCCAATTACAAGACCCGAAATTATAAGCAGGGGCTTCGTATACGTTAAGGAACAGAAGGCTTTAATGGAAGGCGCACAGGAAGTTGTCGAAGACGAAATCATGTACTGCATCGACAACGGACTGGAAGATGCCGCAGCCATCGGCGAAAAGTGCAAGAGCGCTCTTCGCAATTATATTTACCAGAAGACGGAAAGAAGCCCGGTTATCGTATCGGTATTCCAGAAAATTTAGGAGATTTTTATGACAAACGTATATGATCTGGCTCACGAACTCACAAGATCTTTAAAGGAAACAGACCAGTATAAGAACTACGTTGCCCTTAAGGCAAGAGTAGATGCAGAGGAAGGCCTCGCAAAGATGGTTAACGATTTCCAGGAAAAGAACATGGAAGTTCAGACACAGATGATGCTTAACGGCGGACAGGCCCCCGAAGAAGCTATGAAGCAGGTTCAGGACCTCTACGCAATCGTTGCTCAGAACCCTCTAGCAGCCCAGTATTTCGCAGCTGAAATGGCATATACTCAGGTAGTTTCCGAAATTTACGGAATTATCGGGGAGGCCGTTCGCTTTGAAAAATAAGTATTCCCAGAGAGTAGACCGCTTAAGGGCTCTCCTGGACGAGGAAAACATAGACGGCCTTTACATAAGCCACGAAGAGAACGTTTCCTATTTTACAGGTAAAAAGGGCAACGACTGCACGCTCTGGATTACAAAGGACGACGCAGTTATCTTTACGGATTTCCGCTACAGGGAAATGGCTCAGGAGCTTGCAGGCTGGCTTCAGCTGGACGAGATTGGAGCTAAAAGAAGGCCTCTGGACAGGCTTAAAAGCTGCAGAGAGACGAGAATAGGCGTCGAAAGGGATTATCTTCCTTTAAACGATTATCTCGACTTTACAGGCCGGATTTCCGGCAAATCCATAGTTCCGGTAAGCGGCCTTGTGGAAAAGCTCCGAATCGTTAAAGACGAAGAGGAAATCGAGCTTACTAGGCAGGCGGAAGAGATTTCCGCACAGGCTTTCAACTACATAATCGGCTACATTAAGCCGGGCATGAGCGAAAAGCAGGTTGCTGTAGAGCTGGAACACTGGATGCTGACCCACGGAGGAGAAGGCATAAGCTTCGATACTATCGTGGTTTCCGGAGCTAAAAGCAGCTATCCCCACGGTGTTCCCGACGGAAAGCTCATAGAAGACGGCGATTTCGTTACAATGGACTACGGAACTGTAGTCGGCGGATACCACGCAGACATGACCAGAACTGTTGCAGTAGGCCACGCTACAGACGAAATGAAGCGCGTCTACAATACGGTTTTAAGGGCACAGACGGAAAGCTGCAGGCAGATTAAAGCCGGAATTCTGGGCAGTGAAGCCCATAAAATCGCTGCGGACATTATCGCAGCAGAAGGGTACGGAGAATATTTCGGACACGGACTTGGCCACGGCACAGGTCTTGAAATTCACGAAGCTCCGAGATTTTCGCCGTTTTACCAGGCGGAGATACCCGAAAACTCAATTATGTCCATCGAACCGGGCATTTATCTGCCAAAAATGTTCGGTGTTAGAATTGAGGACTTGTGCATAGTAAAAGCTGATGGTATAATTAATCTGACTATTAGCGCACCCAAAGAGTTAATAATTTTGTAATTCACATATTGGAGGAATTAGATTTATGGTTACAGCAGGCGATTTCAGAAACGGCAAGACTTTCATTATGAACGGCGAACCTTGCGTTGTTATCAGCTTCCAGCACGTAAAGCCCGGTAAGGGAGCAGCTTTCGTACGTACAAAGTACAGAAACATCATTACAGGAGCTACAAGAGAAGAAGCTTTCAACCCCAACGATAAGTTCGAAGACGCTCATATCGAAACAAGAAGAATGCAGTACCTCTACAACGACGGCGAACTGTATTACTTCATGGACCCCGAAACATTCGATCAGGTTCCCATGTCTCTTGAACT
>JAKSSQ010000009.1 GCA_024403005.1 Clostridia bacterium
GACAGCACTCTGGATTTAATGGAGGAATTAAGATTTTCCCAGACGGAAATCTCCATATTCCTGGACCTTAAGATGCGCGAACGCAAGCAGCGCTTTAATGGGGTCAACGTGGCAGCTGTCGAATGCTGCCCCGAAACCATATCCATGCTCAAGCAGTCCCTTTACCGCATAGAAAGCGCAGAAGTGTTTACTCAGGACCTGCAGCAGGCTCTGGCCTACCCTCAGGATCTGCAGGATAAGGCAGACATTGCGGTCACGACGGCAAGCCATTACCCCAGCCTCCTTCCTTTAATGGAAGACGGAAGGGTAATGCCTGCGGCAATGGAGCTGACCCCAACCAGCATCGCATCCCTCGCAAGGCTCAGAAAATCCCGCGCGGGAATCCTGAGCGTAAGCGAAAAGTTCGGCGCTCTTGCAGCAGAGGCTGCAGCCAAGCTGGCGCCGTCGGTGCAGGTGGTGGTTAAAAAGGTTATCGCAGACGAAAGCAGCATAGACGACATGCTCCGCAACGTGGACGTGCTTATCGTTCCTGCGGGAATTACGAAGTACTGCTCTTCGGAAACTGCAAAAAAATTAAAGGATTTCTCGGAAGAACATACCCTCACGGAAATCGCATTTCGGGCCGACGAAGGTTCTCATTACACGGTTATAGAGTTTCAACGCAAAAGGCAACGAAAGGAACATTATGATCGAATTAAAGAAGGCTTCCTGCGGCACAATGGAATCCAGCGACGTATACATGGAACTGGAACCCATCGCGGGTGAAAATGAAATCGTCCTTCAGTCCGTTGTGGAACGCCAGTTCGGGGATTCTATCCGCGCTCTGCTTTCCGAAACACTCAAGGAAGAAGGAATCAGTAACGTAAAACTTAACGTAGTTGACAGAGGCGCTCTGGAATGCACATTAAGAGCAAGACTTGAAGTGCTTCTTTCCCGCAGCAGAGGAGGAGAAAATGCGTAGATCCATGCTGTTCCTGCCGGGAAACACTCCGAACATCATCCTTAACGGAGACTGCCTCGGCTCGGATGCCATTATTTTAGACCTGGAAGATGCTGTAGCACCCGACCAGAAAGACGCTGCAAGAGTACTTGTACGCAATGCAATCAAATATCTTCAGTTCCCCGGAATTGAAAAGATTATCCGTATTAATTCCCTGGATACTACTTACTGGAAGAAGGACCTGGACGAAATGATTCCCTTAAAGCCGGAACTCATCATGACTCCGAAGACTTCCTGCAGAGAAGACGTTCTCCAGTTCGACGCATACATTACAGAACTGGAAGAAAAGCTGGGATACGAAAAGAATACAGTTAAGTTAATCCCCCTTATCGAAACAGCTCTCGGCGTAGAACACGCTTTTGAAATCGCATCCGCATGCGACAGAGTAGCTGCAATCTTCCTCGGTGCAGAAGACCTTTCCGCAGATCTCCACTGCAAGAGAACAAAGGGCGGCGCAGAAATCCTCTACGCAAGAGGCCGCATGGTTATGGCAGCAAGAGCTGCAGGCGTAGATGTTTACGACACACCGTTCACAGACGTTAACGACGATGAAGGCATCCGCGTAGATGCAGAGCTGGCTAAGTCCCTCGGCTTCACAGGAAAGGCAAGCATTTCCCCCAGACACGTAGGCGTTATTAACGAAGTGTTCAGCCCGACTCAGAAGGAAATCGATTACGCATACGAAGTTATGGAAGTAATCCGTATTGCAAAGGAACAGGGCAGAGGCGCTATCGCTCTCCACGGAAAGATGGTAGACGCACCTATCGTTGCAAGAGCACAGCAGACTATCGAAATGGCTAAGGCTCTCGGCCTTGGAAGGGAGGAGTAATTCATGGATAAAGTTGTAAAGACCCTCCGCGAAGCTATCCAGCTTTCCGGCCTTAAAGACGGCGGAAGAATTTCCTTCCACCACCACCTCCGCAACGGAGACTACGTTCTCAACATGGTTATGGAAGAACTGGCTTCCATGGGCTTCAAGAACCTGAGCGTAAACGCAAGCTCTCTCTTCGACTGCCACCTTCCTCTTATCGACCATATTAAGAACGGTGTAGTTACAGAAATCATTACAGACTACGTAAGCGGCGGCTTCGGTGCAGCTCTGTCCGAAGGCGTTCTCGAAAAGCCTGTACAGTTCTATACACACGGCGGACGTCCCGCAGCTATCATCAACGGAAGCACTCCCATTGATGTAGCTTTCATCGGCGCTCCCACAGCAGATACCATGGGCAACATGACAGGCAAGATCGGTAAGTCCGCCTGCGGTTCCATGGGCTATGCTTACGCTGACGCAATGTATGCCGAAAAGGTAATTGCGATCACAGACAACCTGGTACCTTACCCCCTGCCCATGCCCTCCATCGACGAAACTTATGTAGATTACGTAGTTTCCGTAGATGAAATCGGCAACCCCGCAGGTATCGTATCCGGTACAACAAAGATTACAAGAGACCCCGTTGGCCTCGTTATGGCAGAAACAGCTGCCAAGGCTATTAAGGCATCCGGACTCCTTAAAGACGGATTCTCCTTCCAGACTGGTGCAGGCGGCGCTACACTTGCTGCAGCACAGTTCGTTAAAGACATCATGATTAAGGAAAACATCAAGGGCAGCTTCGGCTGCGGCGGCGTTACAGGCTACATGGTAGACATGCTCAACGCAGGCTGCTTCGAAAGCCTCGTAGACGTACAGTGCTTCGACCTTAAGGCTGTTGAATCCATCAGAACAAACCCGAAGCACGTGGAAGTTTCCGCTATGCGCTACGCTTCCCCCTTCGCTAAGTCCGCAGCAGTAGATTCCCTGGACGTAGTACTCCTGGGCGCTACAGAAGTAGACGTAGACTTCAACGTTAACGTACACACAGACTCCAACGGACGCATGATGGGCGGCAGCGGCGGCCACAGCGACACAGCTGCAGGCGCTAAGATGGCCATGATCATCGCTCCTCTTTCCAGAGCAAGACTCCCCATCGTAACAGAAAGAGTATTCTGCAAGTCCACTCCGGGCAATACTGTAGACGTTCTCGTAACACAGAAGGGCGTAGCAGTTAACCCCGCAAGACCCGAACTCGCAGCAGCTTTAAAGGACGGCGGAATTAAGGTTGTAGACATCCAGGAACTCAAGAAGGCTGCAGAACAGCTCTGCGGTTCCCCGAAGCCCCTCGTAAGAGGCGACAGAGTTCTGGCAGACATCATCTACAGAGACGGAACACTTCTCGACAGAATTTATAACGTTAAGTAAGGCGAATTAAGCAGAAGGAATTCAAAATGAGAGAAATAGACGCTAAGCAGATTACGGACATCGTTGCCCGCCTTTGCGTTGAAGCCAACAGACACCTGGCAGGCGACGTAAAGAACTGCATCCAGTGCGCAAGAAAGGAAGAACCCTGGCCCATCGCTCAGGAAATCCTGGACCGCATTATCGAAAACTTCAACATCGCAGACGAAAACGAAATGGCTATCTGCCAGGACACAGGCCTTGCCTGCGTATTCCTGGAAATCGGCCAGGACGTACATGTTAACGGCTCCATCGAAGAAGCTGTAAACGCAGGCGTAGCAAAGGGCTATACAGAAGGTTTCCTTCGTAAGTCCAGCGTTGCTGAACCCCTGCAGTTCAGAAAGAACACTCTGGACAATACTCCTGCCATGATCTACTACGATCTGGTTCCCGGAGACAAGATTAAGATTACAGTAGCTCCCAAGGGCTTCGGCTCCGAAAACATGAGCCAGATCAAGATGCTCAAGGTTTCCGACGGTGCAGAAGGCGTTAAGAACTTCGTAGTTAAGGTAATCGAAGAAGCAGGCCCCAACCCCTGCCCGCCTATTGTAGTAGGCGTAGGCATCGGCGGCACATTCGACAAGGCAGCTCTTCTCGCAAAGAAGGCTATTATCCGTCCTCTGGAAGAACGCCACCCGGATCCGTACTATGCAGCTATGGAAGCTGAACTTCTGGAAAAGGTTAACGCTCTCGGCATCGGACCCCAGGGCTTCGGCGGCAAGACTACAGCTCTTGCTGTAAACATCGAAACCATGTCCACACACATTGCAGGTCTGCCCGTTGCGGTCAACATTAACTGCCACGTTACAAGACATAAGACGGAGGTGCTCTAATGGCAACTATTAAGATTACGACGCCCCTGACACCGGAAAAGGCAAGAACCCTCAAGAGCGGCGACAGCGTGCTCATCTCCGGCGTTATCTATACAGGCCGCGATGCAGCTCACAAGAGACTGTGCCAGCTGCTGGATGAAGGCAAGCCTCTCCCCATCGACGTAAAGGACCAGATTATCTACTTCGTAGGTCCTTCTCCTGCTAAGCCCGGCATGGCTATCGGTTCTGCAGGCCCCACAACATCCTACAGAATGGATGCTTACAGCCCCAGAATTATCGAACAGGGCCTTACCGGCATGATCGGCAAGGGCAAGCGCGGCCCGGAAGTTATCGAAGCCATGAAGAAGCACGGCTGCGTATACTTCGGAGCTATCGGCGGCGCAGGTGCACTCCTTTCCAAGTGCATTAAGAAGGCCGAAGTTGTAGCTTACGAAGACCTCCAGTCCGAAGCTATCAGAAGACTGGAAGTAGAAGATCTCCCCGCAACTGTAATTATCGATGCAGAAGGCAACAATCTTTACCAGTGGGGCAGAGAAGAATATCTCGAAACACTTAACAAATAGCGAAATAAAATAACAATGGCCTCCGGCAGCACCGGGGGCCATTGTTAGCTTTACACTTAAAATATTGATTATTAAACCCGACTCCGTCGTTGCTCAGAGGCGGATGTTTAACCTATAACTTAAAGGATTCCTTAGATCCTGCGATTTCGCCGATGGCCATTGCAAATATCTCTGCATTGGCCGTCAGTGTTTTAAGGGATATATTTTCATCAACTTCGTGGCACGTATCTGTATCACCTGGTAGAAGAGGACCCCAGGCTGCGATATTCGGCATTGCTTTGGCATAGGAGGTACCAAACGAGATTCGGAACTCGTTATTAAGCCCGGTGCATTCTTCATAGGCCTGAACAAATTTTCCTATGAACGGGCTTGTCTTTTCTATGAATACTGCCGGAAGCCCTTCCATAATGACAGCTTTGCCGCCAAGACTTCCTGCAAATTCATCGAATTTCTTCCAAATATCTTCCGGGGCAGAAGGCGGAGAAATGCGTCCGTTGATGTTTACCCTTAACACTCCGTCCTCCGTTTTCAGAACCGTAGGGCAGAATGTGTTCCTGTGTACGTATTCACCTTTGTAATATTCGCTTTCGCTGCTTAATCCAAGGGGTGAACCGTATATGTCCTTCAGGTTTTTGCAGAGCTCTCTGAGAAGAGCGGAGAGCCTGTTTTCCTGAACGTTTTCTTTATCTAAAAGGTCTGCCAGCTTTAGTATGGCGTTGTCTCCCCGCTCCGGTTCGCTGGAGTGGGCGGCTCTGCCTTCAGCTGTAACTATGCGGGTTTCGCACTGCTTTCCGTTTTCGAACCTTGCGAGCACCAGCTCTGCATGGTCCGGGACGGTGTTATTGGAAGCTCCGGCTGCGGCAGCCACTGGATAAAATCCGGTTTCGATGCGTCCGCCGCAGGGAATTTCCAATTCTATATCCACATAACCTTTTTCTGCGTTGCATATTGGGAAGGCATCGTCCGGAGTAAATCCGTAGTCGGGAAGTCTTTCTTCCTTCGCATACCTTTCCATGTCATCCCAAACGATCTCTTCCTTTGTTCCGATTATCAGCTGAACCTCTTTGTAAAGCTCCATGCCGCTGTCTTTAAGGAACTTAAGTGCATAAAGACTTGCGATTAAAGGCCCTTTGTCATCCAGAGTGCCTCTGCCGTAGAGCTTTCCGTCTTCCTGCGTTAAGCGGTAGGGCAGCTTTGTCCAGGCGTCTTTGCTGCCTTCCGGAACCACGTCCACGTGGGTAATGATTCCGAGGATTTCCTCGCCGCTTCCTATGGAAACGACTCCGACCTGTCCTCCTGCAGCTTTTCTCGTCTTTAAACCGAATTCTTCTGCGATTGCCAGAGCTTCGTCCAGGGCCTGCAGAGTTTTTGCTTCGTCCTGAGAAACGCTTGGAATCCGGATTAATCTGTCCAGATTTTTAAGCATTTGGGGCGTGTTTTCGGCTACATATGCTTTTATATCTTTAGAATCGATCATTTAGGAACCCTCTTATATATGGGCTTCTGACATAAATATAGACCTTGGAGTAACTCCAAGGTCAACGGGTTAAATAAATTATTTTTTGGAAATTACGGCATAAAGGCAGTACATGCTCATGCGTCTTCCGTCTACGTAGTAGTTGGTGTTTTCGCGGCCGTAGACAGTGCCGGTAAGTTTAATATTGTTTTCCTTTGCGTAGTCCAGCAGACCTTTGCACATTTCCATGGGGTCATCGCTGTAGTGGACTTCCGTAATAAGGCATTTGTCCTCTTTTTCTGCGATGACTTCGGCGCTCAGGTTTGTGGATTTAAGCTTAAGGGAACCGGAGAAGGATACGTACCTTTCCAGTTTGGGCTGCGGGTCGTTAACGTTAAAAGTAAAGGAAACGGACACGTCGCCCCAGTCTCCCTTGTCGAAATCGAAGCTTTTTTCCAGATAATGGGCTATATGCTGGGCTTCTTCGTACTTTCCCTTTCTCCTGTAGGAGACGGGCATTGCATCTATGTAGTATTCGCCGACGCGGGCCATTTCCCTCTGGAGGTGTTCGCTCCAGTCTTGCAGCTCGTGGAGAGATGCAACGGACCTTTGGATTTCGTCGATTAGTTCGTTCTTCTTGCGGTCTATCATGGAACTTATGCCTTCCAGCGGCACATTTTCCGTCATTATGGCCTTAATGTCCTGAATGGTAAAGGATACGTTTCTGTAAAAAAGTATGTCTGTAAGCTTAATAAGGTCGTCCGAGGAGTACTCCCAGTAGTTATTCTCTTTGTTTTTCCTGGGCGTTATAATGCCTTCGCGGACATAGTAGCGTATGGTTTCTGTCGGAATACCCAGCGCTTTTGAAATTTCGTTGACTGTAAGATACATTTGTCCTCCTGTAGTAACTCCAACCTACCCAATTATTATATAAAATCATCAAAAATCTGTAAATGTCTGCACGTTAACAGAAATGTGAAATTTGTTTATCAATAATAAAAGAATGAAAAATTAATTGTAATTGTGTATAATTGAAATGATACGCCATTGGGTCACCCGAAGGGCGCAGACGCTTTATTTGACCACAATCAGGAGGTTTACATATGGGAAATATTTTCCGCTTTTACAAGGATGTTGATACAGACCAGATTATCGCGTCTCAGTACATCATCTTTCCGACTATCGACGAAATGAAGGGCCACACTTTCGAATCTCTGGACCCGCAGTTTGCCGAAAAGGTTAAGCCCGGCGACTTCGTAGTTGCAGACGTTAACTTCGGCTGCGGTTCTTCCAGAGAACAGGCTCCCAGCGTTTTAAAGGCTCTGGGCGTTAAGGCCGTAATTGCAAAGAGCTTTGCAAGAATTTTCTACAGAAACTCCATTAATATCGGACTCCCCGTCCTTATCTGCAAGGATCTCTACGACAACGTAGAGGCCGGTGACGAAATGGATGTCAACTTCGAAGAAGGCACAATTACAGCCGGCGGAAAGACCTTCACCTGCACAAAGCTGCCCGAAAATCTCCAGGCCATTCTGGACCAGGGCGGACTCATCGCATCTCTGGACAAGGAGGACTAACCATGGGCATGACAATCGCTGAAAAAATCATCGCTCGCGCTGCCAAAATGGAAAGCGTTAAGGCTAACGATATCTGCACCGTCGAACTGGATTACCTTATGAGCAACGACGGTACAACCCACATTACAGTAGACAAGTACAACAGCTTAAAGCACCCCAGAATTGCGGATGTTTCCAAACTGGTATGGATTATTGACCACAATCTGCCCTGCGACAGCGTTAAAACTGCGGCTTCCCACAAGAAGATGCGCGACTTCGCAAGAGCAAACGGAATTAAGTTTTACGAAGGCGAAGGCGTATGCCACCAGGTTATGATGGAAAACCACGTTCGCCCCGGCCAGCTTATCTTTGGTGCTGACAGCCATACCTGCGCTTACGGCGCTCTCGGCGCTTTCGGTACAGGCGTAGGCAACACAGACTACCTGTACGCCATGGTTACAGGCACATCCTGGGTTCTCGTTCCCGAAACTTTAAGATTTAACCTGCACGGCCAGCTGCCCGAAGGCGTTTACGCAAGAGACCTTATCCTTACGATTATCGGACAGATAAGCGCAAGCGGCGCTACCTACAAGGCTATGGAATTCGGCGGCGAAGGTCTTAAGACTCTGGACATGGCTGCAAGAATGTCCATCTGCAACCTCTGCGTAGAAGCAGGCGCAAAGACCGCTCTCATGGAAGTTGATGAAATCACAATGGACTACCTTAAGGAACACGGCAGAGAACCGGCTGCTGTATTCGCACCGGACGAAGATGCAGTTTACTCCGAAGTTTACGACATCGACCTTTCTTCCATTAAGCCCATCGTAGCTAAGCCCCACTTCGTGGACAACGTATGCGACGCTAAGGATGCTGCAGGCATTCACATCGACGAAGCATTCCTCGGTTCCTGCAACAACGGCAGAATCGAAGACTTAAGAGTCGGTGCAGAAATCATAAAGGGACGCAAGGTTAACCCGGGCGTTCGCTTCCTGGTTGTTCCCGCAAGCAGAGCCGTTTACGAACAGGCCATGAAGGAAGGCCTCATGGAAATCTTCATGGAAGCAGGCGCTATCGTTATGAACCCCAACTGCTCCGTATGCTGGGGATCCTGCCAGGGTGTTATCGGCGAAGGCGAAACCCTCATAAGCACAGGTACAAGAAATTTCAAGGGCCGCGCAGGACACAGAGAATCCTTCGTATATCTGGCAAGCGCAGCAACCGTAACAGCTTCCGCTATTATGGGTGAAATCGCTACAGCAGACATGATTAAGTAATCCGAAACAGGAGATTATTATGGAAAAGTTTACAGGCAGAGTATGGGTCATGGGCGACGATATCGATACAGACATCATTATGCCCACCGAATACCTGGTATTTAAGACTATAGGCGAGATGAAGCCCTATGCATTCTCTCCGCTGCGCCCCGAACTGGCAGCGCAGATTCAGCCGGGAGACATTATCGTGGCAGGAAAAAACTTCGGATGCGGTTCCTCCAGAGAACAGGCTCCGGAAGTTGTAAAAGCTTTGGGTATCAAGTGCGTCATCGCCAAGAGCTTTGCGAGGATTTTCTTCCGCAACGCAATTAACAACGGCCTTCTCCTTATCGAAAATGCAGACCTTGCAGACGACATGAAGGAAGGCGACGAAATTACCGTAACCGTTAACGAAAAGATCGAATATAACGGCAAGGATTACCCGATTGTATCTCTTCCCGACAACCTGGTAGAGATTATCGACGCAGGCGGCCTCGTAAAGGCCATGCGCAAGAGAAACGGACTGGAGGACTAGTTATGGGCCACACAATGATAGAAAAGATTATCGCTCATAATGTGGGCCGCGAAGTTAAGCCCGGCGATATCGTTACAGTAAATTCCGACTACGTAATGCTGGACGACATTATGATGCCCTTTATCGTTTCCAAGTTTAAGGAAATGGGCTTTAAGAAGGTTTGGGACCCGGGTAAAGTCGTTATTATCTGCGACCATCTGGTTCCCGCAAGCCAGGTAGACGATACCCGCGCCTACCACATAAGCTGCGACTTCGCAGAAGAGCAGGGCATCGGCAATCTCCACCGCTCCGACGGAATCTGCCACCAGTTAATGACAGAGGCAGGCTACGTTAAGCCCGGCCATGTGGTATTCGGCACAGACAGCCACACCACAACTTACGGCTGCGTAGGCGCTTTCTCCACAGGTATCGGTTATACAGAAATGGCAGGTATTCTCGGCACAGGCCAGCTGTGGGTCCGCGTACCTTCCACAATTAAGGTTAATATTACCGGCAAGCTCCCCGAAAACGTAATGTCCAAGGACATTATCCTCAGGATTATCGGAGACCTTACAGCTGCAGGCGCTACCTACAAGGCTCTGGAATTCACCGGAGATACAGTGGAAAACATGAGCGTAGCTTCCAGAATGACCATGACAAACATGGCTATCGAAGCAGGCGCAAAGTGCGGCCTCTTCGCACCCGATGCAAAGACTGCAGAATACTGCGGCATCGAACTGGACGAATTCCAGGCATCGCTTAAAGGCGATGAAGACGCAGTTTACGAAGCTGTAATGAACTACAAGGCAGAAGACTTCGTACCTGTAATGGCAGTTCCCTCCAACGTAGACCACGTGGTTCCCATCTCCGAACTGGGAGACGTTAACGTAGACCAGGTATTCCTCGGTTCCTGCACAAACGGCAGGCTAGAGGACCTCATGGCTGCTGCAGAAATCCTCAAGGGCAAGAAGATTGCACCTTACGTAAAGATGATCGTAACTCCCGCAAGCCGCAAGGTTTACAAGGAAGCTCTCGCAAACGGCACTCTGGAAATCCTTTCTGCTGCCGGTGCGATCATCACCCATCCTTCCTGCGGCCTCTGCTGCGGCAGAACAGGCGGCATCTTAACAGACGGCGAAGTCGTAGTTGCTACAAACAACAGAAACTTCCTGGGCAGAATGGGTACATCCAAGGTAAATATCTACCTTGCTTCCCCCAAATCCGCTGCTGCCAGCGCACTTGCAGGCAAAATCTGCTCTGCAGAAATTTAAAATATTTGTGAATTGTTAGCACTCGGCGTTGCTGAGTGCTAATTTTTGTGCTATTATACTTCTGCAAAGTTCTATTAAAAGAGGTATTAATATGGCTAAGAAACAGTTTAAGACAGAGTCCAAAAAACTTTTGGACATGATGATTAACAGTATTTATACAAATAAGGAGATTTTCCTTCGCGAAATCATTTCCAACGCAAGCGATGCTATCGACAAGATTTACTTCCGCTCTTTAACGGATACATCCATCGGTCTGCCCAGAGATAAGTACGAAATCCGCATTGCTGCAGATAAGGATGCTCGCACCCTTACAATTTCCGACAACGGCTGCGGCATGTCTGCAGAAGACCTGGAAAAGAACCTGGGAACCATCGCAAAGAGCGGCTCCTTCGACTTTAAATCCGGTCTGGAAGAAGGCAAATCCGCCGATATCGACGTTATCGGCCAGTTCGGCGTAGGTTTCTATTCTTCCTTCATGGTTGCAGACAAGATCACCGTCATCTCCAGAACCTACGACAGCGCTGACGCCAATCAGTGGGTTTCCGAAGGTGCAGACGGATACACTATCTCTCCCTGCGAAAAGGATGCTGCCGGAACTACAGTAATCCTGCACATCAAGGCAGATACGGAAGAAGAAAGCTACAGCGAATACCTGGAAGAATACAAGCTTCGCGGCTTAATTAAGAAGTACAGCGACTTCATCCGCTACCCGATTATCATGAACACCAGCTCCGAAAAGCTGAAGGACGGCACAGAAGACGAATACGAAACAGTTTCTTCCGATGAAACCTTAAACAGCATTACACCTATCTGGAAGCGCTCCGCATCCGAAGTGGAAGAAGAGACTTACAACAGCTTCTACAAGGAAAAGTTCTTCGACTACGAAAATCCTGTTAAGGTTGTAAAGCAGAAGGCCGAAGGCCGCGTTGAATACGATGCATTGCTGTTCATCCCCGGAAGAGCTCCCTATAACTACTATTCCAAGGAATACGAAAAGGGCCTGCAGCTCTATTCCAGCGGCGTAATGATTATGGAAAAGTGCGCAGACCTGCT
This sequence comes from Clostridia bacterium, assembly GCA_024403005.1. Classification (GTDB taxonomy): domain Bacteria; phylum Bacillota; class Clostridia; order Peptostreptococcales; family Anaerovoracaceae; genus RUG11894. Next base: position 11,772 of record JAKSSQ010000009.1, read on the forward strand.
GCCCGACTACTTCAGTTTCGTTAAGGGCGTCGTAGACAGTCCGGACCTTTCCCTGAACATTTCCAGAGAACTGCTCCAGCACGACCGCCAGCTAAAGGTAATCGCAAAGAACATCGAGTCCAAGATTAAGTCTTCCCTTATAGAAATGCTTAACAAGGACAGAGAAAATTACGAAAAGTTCTTTAAGGCTTTCGGTGCGCAGATTAAATTCGGGCTTTACCAGGATTTCGGCATGCACAAGGACGTGCTGCAGGATCTGCTCATGTTCGAATCTTCCTCCGGCAAGATGGTTACATTAAAGGAATACACAGAAGGCATGCGTCCGGACCAGAAGAAGATTTTCTACGCTCCCGGCGTAAGTGCGCAGCAGATTTCCACCATTCCGCAGGTTAAGGCTGTTAAGGAAAAGGGCTTCGAAATCCTCTACTTTACAGAAGATATCGACGAATTCGCTATCCAGATGCTCATGACATACAACGAAAAGGAATTTTCCAACGTATGCAGCGAAAATCTGGATCTCAGCACCGAAGAAGAAAAAGAGCAGATTAAGAAGGAAAACGCAAGCTATGCGGACATGCTCGGGTTCATTAAGGAATCCATCGGCGGCGGTATAAGCGAAGTCCGCTTTACAAACAACCTGGCCGACTACGCAGCCTGCATTTCCACAGAAGGTGCGCTCTCTGCAACCATGGAAAGCACGCTGAGCGCAATGCCCGGCAGCGATCCTTCCCAGTTCAAGGCACGCCTGGTTCTTGACATCAACGCATCCCACCCGGCTGCAGCAAAACTCAAGGCCCTCTACATGGAAGACAAGGATAAATTAAAGGATTACAGCAAGCTCATGTACGAAAATGCAAGACTCATTTCCGGACTCGCCATCGAAGACCCGGCTGAGTTCAGCAGACTCGTAAGCAGCCTGATGGTATAACTTAAAAAAAGACGAAGATTCTGAAAATACACAGAATCTTCGTTTATTTTTGGTATTAAAAGGTGTATTATTAATTATTCGATTCGTTAATAATTTTTAGCTGAACATATATAAATGGAGACGAGAAATGACAGAATTCAAACCGTTCAAAGAAGGTAAAGTAAGAGAAGTTTACGACAACGGCGACAGCCTCATCATGGTTGCCACCGACAGAATTTCCGCTTTCGACCACATCCTCAAGAATAAGATTACAGACAAGGGTGCAGTACTCACAAAGATGTCTGCATTCTGGTTCAACTTCACAGAAGACGTAATCGCTAACCACATGATCTCCATGGATCCGGCAGACATGCCCGAATTCTTTGGCCAGGACCGCTTCGTTGGCAACAGCATGAAGGTTAAGAAGCTCGAAATGTTCCCCATCGAATGCATCGTAAGAGGTTACCTCTCCGGTTCCGGCTGGAAGAGCTACCAGGCAGACGGCACAATCTGCGGAATTAAGCTTCCCGAAGGCATGAAGGAATCCGACAAGCTGCCCGAACCCATCTTCACACCTTCCACAAAGGCTGAACTTGGTGACCACGACGAAAACATTTCCTTCGAACAGTCCATCGTAGTTCTCGAAAAGCTCTACCCCGGCAAGGGCGAAGAATACGCAACAAAGATTAAGGACGCTACAATCGCAATCTACAAGAAGTGCGCAGAATACGCTCTCACAAAGGGCATCATCATCGCAGATACAAAGTTCGAATTCGGTCTCAACGAAGAAGGCGAAGTAATCCTTGCAGACGAAATGCTCACACCCGACAGCTCCAGATTCTGGCCCGTAGAAGGCTATGAACCCGGCCACGGTCAGCCCTCCTACGACAAGCAGTTCGTAAGAGACTGGCTCATCGCTAACCCCGACAGCGACTACCTGCTTCCCGACGACATTATCGAAAAGACAATCGGAAAGTACAAGGAAGCATATAAGCTCCTTACAGGCGAAGAATTCTGCCGCAAGTAATTTGTAAATTTAAAACTGCAGAGTTTCGGCTCTGCAGTTTTTTTATGCTTTAAAAGCTCTTTTCTGTAAGGATTTCCCGGCAGATTTCAAGGAATGCTTCTGCGGCAGGGGAAAGGGCCTGGCCTTTTAAACTTATTCGTCCTATGGTCATGGAAAGTTTCTGGGCGGCGCTGCTCTGGGCTACAGGCACCGCTGTAATATTATCCGGCGTGAACCCATCAAGGAGATACCCGGAGCCGATGTGGTAGCCTTCTGTAAGCTTTATCATGGTAAACAGGGTGTTTCTGTCGGAAACGCTTACAGACCTTTCTGCTCTGGAGGGGGACATTACTTCTTCGGCAAAATCCGTGTTATCTGTGTCGTAGTTGTAGTATATAAACGGGTATTGAGCCAGTTCTTCCAGGCTTACAGCTTCTTTTGACGCCAATGGGTGGTCCTTATTAAGGTATGCATGGGGAATTGCCTCTGCAAGAGGGGTGAATTCCAGGCCGTTCTGGTCCAGCTCTCTTAAAATAAAGGATTTATTGGCTGAGTTGTAATATATGAATCCGATTTCGCTTATTCTCGAAGCTACGTTATCGATAATTTCGCTGGTAGGGCACTCTCGGATATTAAGGGCGTAATGAGCCGTGCTTTTATCCGCTGCGAATCTTGCGAGGGCTGCCACTGCGAAGATGTAGTGCTGGGAAGATACGTCCAGTTTTTCCGGAAGGGAAGCTCTTCCGGTGTAATTCTGTTTTATATCTTCGAATCTGTTGAGCAGGGTATATGAATCGCGAAGAAAATTCATACCATCAGGGGTAAGCCTTATGCCTCTTCTGTCTCTTTCTATTAAAATCGTGCCCAGTTCGTCTTCCAGGGCTTTCAATGATTTGCTCACCGCCGACTGAGAAACGAAAAGCTCTTCCGCAGCTCGGCTCACGGAACTGTACTTGGCGGACGTAATAAAATACTGAAGCTGCTGAATGGTCACGAGTCTTTCCTCCTATGAAAAAAATTCATAACTTAATTTGAATTATAGATATTATTCTTTTGAATTTCAACACTCTAAAATATAAGTGCAGGTAACTGCAGAAATTGAATTTATATCTACTTAACATCACGGGCAGAAACCGTGAATGCAATTTGAGAGGAGATTAATTATGTCAAAGAACATCCAGACAGATCTTATCCACGCAGCAGGACACGAAACCGCTAAGAAAATCGCTCAGTCCGTTTCCACTCCTAAGGTACTGCCCATCTACATGACATCCGTTTATAACTTCGACGATGTAGATTCCCTCGAAGCTGTATACGCAGGCGAAGCAGCTGGTTACGTTTATTCCAGAGATAGCAACCCCGGCCTTCTCGCAGCATGCGAAATGGTAGCTACAGCTGAAGGCAGCGAATCCGCAGAAGTATTCGGCTCCGGTATGGCAGCTATTACATCCGCTATTATCGCTAACATCAAGGCTGGCGAACACATCGTATCTTCCCCCGTACTTTACGGCGGCGTTTACAACTTCTTCAAGAACGAACTGCCCAAGTTCGGCGTAGAAGTAGACTTCGTAGACTTCTCCAACCCCGAAGACATCAAGGCTGCTATGAAGCCCAACACAAAGATCGTTTATACAGAATCCATCATCAACCCCCTCATGAACGTTTGCGACATCCCCGCAGTAGCTGAAATCGCTCACGCTGGCGGCGCTAAGTTCATCATCGACAATACATTCGCTACACCTTCCGTAGTTCGTCCCATGGATCACGGCGCAGACATCGTTTGCTACTCTGTAACAAAGTACATGGGCGGCCACTCCGATCTCATCGGCGGCGCAGTAGCAGGCAGCAAGGAAGACGTTGCCAAGATCCATAAGACACTGGCTATGTACGGCTGCCTTATGGGACCCATGGAAGCATGGCTGCTCACCAGATCCATGCGTACACTGGACATGCGCATGAAGAAGCACTCCGAAAACGCTCTTAAGGTTGCTGAATTCTTCGAAAAGCACCCCAAGATCGAAAAGGTTCACTATGCAGCACTGCCCTCTTCCCCCGACCACGCTCTTGCTGAAAAGCTCTTCACAGACGGTATGTGCGGCGGCATGATGGCTATCGACCTCGCTGGCGGCGAAGCTGCAGCAGTTAAGCTCATGGAAGTTATGCCCAACATCAAGTTCGTACCTTCCCTCGCTTCCTACTCCACAACAATGTCCTATCCTGCAAGAACATCCCACAGAGCTTACAACGAAGCTGAACTGAAGGCTGCAGGCATCACAATGGGTACACTCCGTATCTCCATCGGTATGGAAGAAGCTGAAGACATCATCGCTGAATTTGCAGCAGGTCTCGACCAGCTCTAAACCGTACTCTTAAGTAAGGCAAATAACTGAAAGGGCGGGCAGCAAAAACTGCCCGCTTTCCTTTGTTTTTCAAGATTTTAAACAAGTTTAAAAAAACTCTTGAAAGCCTTATTCCGTTATGCTAATATAATAGGGCTTGTAAAGAGCGTTTTAGCGCTTTTAGAAGCGCTGTTCGATAGATAATTTTGACGAAGGAGGAACACAGCTATGAAAGAAGGCATCCATCCCGATTACAAGGACTGCAAGGTTACATGCGCTTGCGGAAACACATTCATGACAAAGTCCATCAAGGAAGAAATCCGTCTGGACGTTTGCTCACAGTGCCATCCTTTCTTCACAGGTCAGCAGAAGTTCATTAACCGTGGCGGCCGTGTTGAAAAGTTCAAGCAGAAGTACAACATCGACTAATCGTACTAGGTTACAAGACCCGGCTGGAATATGCCGGGTTTTTTACGTACCGTGGAGTTTTAATGGATTTTAAAGTGCTGCAGGGCGGCAGAAATGCTACAGCTTTAAGTGAATACCGCTTCCTGGAAGGCGAAATCACAGACACCCGTCTCATGGGTGTTCTTGGCATGTACATGCACTGGCAGCTGCCTTATGGGGATGAGGAATCAAGCCACCTGCACCTGTTTTTCTACTACGATGTGGAGGAACTGGGCCTGGAATCCGTTACAGCTTACGTCGGCACCGACGAAAAAGAGGTTAATACCATCTTTATGAACCAGTTCGGAGGCCTTGGAGCAGAAATGGCGCAGCTCAGCGAACGCGAGTGCCGCTGGCTTGCAAATACCATGATCTCCGATACAAAGAAGAGAAAACTGCTGGTTCCCGAAACCGCTTCAAAGCTGGATTTCATAACTAAGCAGCCTGTAATTCTCTCCATGGAAGAAAAGAACGCTCTTTTCGATAAGATGGCAGTAGATCTGGACAC
>JAKSSQ010000090.1 GCA_024403005.1 Clostridia bacterium
ATGCCCGTATACGCCGGCAGAATTCCCGCATATGCAGCAGCAAGGCTGGCTAAAATTAAAGGCAACGGCGCAAAGTGTGCAGTAGTTGCAGTTTACGGCAACAGAGCTTTCGAAGACGCAATCATCGAAACCAGCGACATCGCAAAGGAATGCGGTTTAGTTGTCTGCGCAGCAGCAGGTGCAGTTGCAGAACACTCCATCGCAAGAAATGTAGCCGCAGGCCGCCCCGACGAAGCAGATAAGGAGATTCTTGCTGAATTCGGCGAAAAAATGATAAAGGCAATGCAGGAAGGAAAGCCTCTGGAAAATATCCCCGGAAACAGGCCCTATAAGCCCGGTCCTTCCGGCCCCAACATTCCCGATGCAGGAAAGAACTGCGTAAGATGCTGCACATGCCAGGCATCCTGCCCCGTAGGCGCCATCGAAGGCGACATGATAAGCAACCCGGCAAAGTGCATCGGCTGCCTCCGCTGCATAAAAGTATGCCCCTTCAAGGTTCGCAAGCTGCCTAAGGAAACCGTGGAAAGAATTTCCGGCTATCTGGCAAACGTATGCCCGGACAGAGCGCAGCCCCAGCTGTTCCTTTAACCGGAATTAAGAAATTAAAGAGAAAACCGGACTCATTGCCTTTAGGCTTTGAGTCCGGTTTTTTATTGCATTGTTTTAGTTTTTTCGATTACTTAAGCAGCTTTTCCTTAGCCTGGCTTGCGGGAATTACTTCAATTCCGTTTGCCTTAAAGAGTGTTGTTGTAACGCCGTCGCCTTCTACGAGAGTTCCGTCGAAGTCGCCGTTATAAATCTGGCCGCAGCCGCAGCTGGGGCTTCTGTCCTTGAAAACAGCGCACTTTACGCAGTGGCCCTTTGCGATGTTCAGGGCGATGTCTGCGCCGTATTCGTATTCGTAAGTTACGTCGAAACCGTCTTCTGTGTAAACTCTGCCCAGGTAGATTTCAGCCTTTTCTCTGGGAGTTTCCAGGCCGCCCAGTTCTTCGGGGCATACGCCGATTAATTCGTATTTTTCTTCAATTGCATCCAGGTCTTCCCACAGCTTGCTCTTGCCGTCGTATCTGCAGGGAATGCCGAGAAGGCAGTTGGAAATTAAAATCTTAGGTTTTCTCATGGTCTTTCCTTTCTGTTTTCCGTAGTCTTTTCTGTTAACGTAAACAGTAAAGCCTTCGAAAGTAAACTGAAGCGGCAGTTCGCTGTCCTGGCCGTGTCCGTGCAGGCCGACGTCGTCTACATCGTCGGGAACTGCAGTGCCGTCTGCGATGGACTTAAACGCTTCGTAACCGGTCTTGAGGTATCCGGCTTCAACAAGTATATCATTATGAGAGCATACAAGCCAGTCCAGTTTGGGGATGTATGCCTGGAGCTTTTCCAGACTCTCGAGATACATCTTGAAGTTGGAGGAACCGAGGAATTCGCTGCAGAAGTGGGTATAAATGCCTGCCAGATAGAAAGTATCTCCTGTAAAGAGCATTCTGTTCTTTTCGTCGAAAAGCATTATTCCGTCGTCGGAATGTCCCGGTGTGTGAACCACTTCCAGAGTTCTTCCGCCCAGATCGAAAATGTGGCCTTCCTCTACAGGAATGGGTTCAATTCCGGGAATATGATAGGAATCTCTGTCGAACCAGGAAGGTGTCTTACCATCTGCAAAAGCTTCGTCCTGGACCTGGTAAGCCAGTTCTTCTGTAGTTGCTCCCCGCCTGAGCATCTTGAGTGCGTGGGGTTCATTAAAGCTGTAAATCTTGTCGAAATACTTATCGCCGGTAATGTGGTCGAAGTGGAAATGGGTGTGAACCACCGCAATTTCGCCCTTATAGAGCTGGTCTACTACATCGCGGATATTTTCGATATCCATGCCTGTATCCACCATCATCGCTCTTTCTTCGCCAATTACGAGGAAGGAATTAACTTCCTGGAAATGCTTTGGTTCAACGATAGCGTAGACATTGTTGGGAAGTTTATATACGTCGTACCATTCGCTCCTGATGTCGACTTTTTCGTATTTGCTGTAATAGCTTCTGGGATAATCGTTAGGCCATGCCATCTTTTTTGCTCCTTTTCTGCAGCTGGGAAACTGCTGCGCCGCCTAAAACCAGCAGCGCGCCGACCCACTGAACTGTGCTCATTCTCTCCGACAGGAAGATTGCGGAGAAGAACAGAGCGGATACGGGGTCGAAATAGGACAGTACTGCCAGGGTGTGTCCGGGCAGCTTCGGAATGGATCCGAAGTAGAATATGTAAGCGAGGCCGGTGTGAACCACACCGAGGAGGAGCATTGCAAGCCCTCCTTTAAGCCCCGGATTTATCCATTCAATGCTTCCGGAAAGAAACGCATAAAGACCGCTGGATATGGCTGCGCCGAGCAGTTCAACTGTCGTGGACTGCATTGGGGTCACGCTGTTTATGCGCTTGCTTGCCTTGTTTATGGTTACTACGCTGGCGTAAATTACGGCTGCGCCGAGTGCCAGACCGATGCCGAGAATCGGATTTGTTCCGCCGGCTGCGCCGCCTGCTCCGTTAACCAGCACCATGCCGATTACAGCTATGGCTATGCCGGCGATTTTTCTGCGGGTGAGGGTTTCCTTAAGGAGAACCGTGCAGAGGATAATCGTTATTACCGGTGCCATGTAGTAGCAGAGAGTTGCGATGCTTACGCCGCAGAATTTATATGCAGCGAAGAGTGCGGCCCAGTTGAGCCCCATTATCGCGCCGACAAAAAGCATAATCGGCAGCGCCGCTATAAAGTCCTTTGCGGAAGTCTGTTCTTTTGCTATGAAGTTTGCTCCGAGGAGAATTAAAAAGCCTATAACTGCACGAAGGCATGCGATTACCGGTGCAGTATAAGGAATCGCTGAGACAAAAAGCCCCAGCGATCCCCATATAAGCATAGAAATTATTACTTTTAGTTCGGGTTTCATAAATTGCCTATGCTGCAGCAGGAATATTATGCTTCGTATTCGCAGCTGCCCTTGATGTATGTTTTAAGTACTTTTGCGTTGAGGATGTCGTCCGGTTCGCAGGACATGATGTCCTTGTCCAGAACAACGAAGTCTGCGTGCTTGCCTGCCTTAATGGAGCCGGCCCAGTCTTCTCTGAAGGAAGCATATGCAGCCTGAGTTGTGAAGAGGCTGAGAGCCTGTTCTACTGTCAGGTTCTGTTCGGGGTGGTAGCCGCCTTCGGGCTTAAGATCGTTGCTCTTTCTTGTAACTGCGCAGTGGATGTTGGGAATGATAGCCAGGTCTTCTACGGGGCAGTCGCTTCCGCCGCAGGCTGCGATACCCATGTCGAGCATTGTCTTCCAGCCGTAGCTTGTCTTGCCCTTTTCTTCGCCTACGCGTGTATCGATAATCTGATAGTCGTAGTTAAGGAAGATGGGCTGGATGTATCCGATGAGGTCCATAGCCTTCATTCTGTCGTACTGGTCCGGATTCATGATCTGGCAGTGGATAATGCCGTCTCTGCCGGGAGTCTTGGGATTTCTGCTTCTTGCGTATTCGATGGCATCCATGATCAGGTCCATGCCCTTGTCGCCGATAGCGTGGCATGCGATCTGCATTCCGTGGCTGTAAGCCTTGTCTACCAGTGCATTGAGTTCATCTGCTGTGAGCATCTGTACACCGTAGGTGTCGCCGTCTGCATACTTGTCGCGCATGAGAGCTGTTCTTGCGCCGAGAGCACCGTCGATGAGAACCTTGAAGGGTCCGATTGTGAACTTTTCTGTGTTCTGCCAGCCTGTGTGGTAGCCCTGTGCGAGGAAGTCGTCCAGCCATTCCATAACGGGCAGGTTGCACTGTTCATAAACTCTTACCTTGAGCTTATCTTCTTCGATAAGTTCGTTGAAGGCCTGTACTACCTTGCCGAAGTTGCCCGGAACGTCCTTGAATTCGTCGGACTGGATTTCTACGATACCGCAGGCGAGAGCCTTCTGCTGGCAGAGGTAAATGAGTTCCTTAACGCCTTCCAGAGTTTCTTCGGGAATTGCGGACAGGACGCAGGATCTTGCGTTTTCTCTGAAGATACCCAGAGGTCTGCCTGTTTCGTCTCTGTCGATAACGCCGCCGGGAACGTCGTCTGCGTGTTCGCTCATGCCCATGATTTCAAGAGCCTTTGTGTTGCAAACGATAACGTGTCCGCAGGTTCTTGTGAACGCAAGGGGTACTGTTGTGGAAATCTTGTCCAGGTCGTCTCTTGTGATGAATCTCTTTTCATCGGTGAACTTGTCCTGGTTCCAGCCTCTGCCTCTTACCCAGCGACCTTCGGGGATGTCGTGAGTTTCCAGGTGCTTTCTGCTGTGTTCGATGAGTTCCTGGATGGAGTGGCAGTCGTTATGGTTAATGTCGCGAAGGATAAGGCCTTCGGACAGGTGGTGCATGTGTGTTTCGAAGAATCCGGGTGTAATTGTCTTTCCGCCCATATCTTCGATTTCTGCATCGGGTGCGAGTGCCTTCATTTCGTCAAAAGTACCAACCCCTGCAAAAAGGCCGTCTTCTACGATAAACGCATCCGCATGCATTGCATCCTTTTCCATTGTAATAACATTAGCGTTGCAGTAAATCTTTTTCATGCTTGTCTCCTCCTAAACATGCCTAGTCATTTGGATAGTTCTGCTGATTTTATTCTATTAAAAGGGCGTGAACAAATCAAGCACTTTAGCGCTTTAGCATACTAAAGGGGGACGGGGGTGCTTTAGCGTGCTAAAGTATTAAAGTGTACCCGTCCCCGATAGAGGAGCATAAAAAAACCGGATACATATGTATCCGGTTGATAAGAGCGGTATTAGTACTTAATGTCTGCCATTACGTCCTTAGCCTCGATCATCTTGTCGATGAGGCCAACGCTGTACATCCATTCGATATTGCCCTGCCAGTGTTCTTCTGTCTGTGTAAGGAAAGCTGCATCTGCTGTTTCCATCATGGGAAGCAGAACTTCGCAGGACTTTGTTTCTACAGTTTCGGACAGGGGGAAGTTTTCTTCGTTCTGGTTGTCCAGAAGGATCTGCAGACATGCAGCGGGGTCAGCCTGGAAATCTTCGAAGCCCTTCTTGGAAGCTCTCAGGAATGCTGCGAGAACGTCCGGTTCGTTGTCGATCATCTTTGTGTTTGCAAGGAATACGCCTTCGTAGTAGTTGGGAATGCCGAAGCCGTTTACGAGGAAGTAGTTAACTTCGAAGCCTTCTTCTTCCATCTGGGGAACTTCGTGGTTTACGAGGCAGCCGATTGTTGCGTCTACGTTGCCTGTTGTCATGGAGCTCATGAGTTCGAAACCTACGTTAACCATGTTTACGGAGCTGAAATCTGCGCCGCAGTAGTTCATCATTGTTTCAACGTCTGCTTCGGAAAGAGCTGTGCCTGCATAGCCTACAGTCTTGCCAACCAGGTCTTCGGGCTTGGTAATGTTCTTTTCCTTAAGGGAAAGGATTACGTTGAGGGGGCCCTGAACAACTGCACCGATGGACTTGATGGGTGTGCCCTGGTTTGCTACAGCCTGGATTGCATCGTGTTCATAATAGAGACCGATTTCTGCCTTGCCTGCTGCAACGAGGGAAAGTGCATCGTCTTCGTTAGAGGGGAACTGAATCTTAACGTTGAGGCCTTCTGCTTCGTAGTGGCCGCGTTCAATAGCAGGGTAGATAAATGTGTGGAGAGCGTTGGGGTACCAGTCGAGAACTACGTTCATTTCTCTTAAGGGTTCACCGTCTTCGGTGGAAGGAGCGGGCTGGCTTCCGCAGCCTGCCATAAGTCCGATTACCATAACAACTGCGAGAAGCAGTGCTGCAATTTTATTGAATTTCATAATTTAACTCCTGTATATATTCGTTTACATATCGCTGCGCCAGGTTATTACTTTCTTCTCCAGGATGGTTACGATGCCGACCAGCAGCATTGCAACTACGGAAAGGAGGAGCACCGGAGCGAATACGCCGGCTCCGTCCAGCTGGGTCATCATGCGCCTGCTGAAGTAACCGAGGCCGCGCTGGGCACCCAGCCATTCGCCGATAGCTGCGCCGATAATGGAAAGAGGCACGGCCATCTTAATGGCGGAGAAGAAATAAGGCAGAGCTGCGGGGAATTTAAGCTTAAAGAAAATGTCCCTGCGGCTTGCGCCGAAAGTTGTCATAAGTTCGATCATATCGGTCTTAACGGAGCGGAATCCGTCGAAAACCGTAATGGTTATGGGGAAAAAGGTCATGAGGACCGCAACGAGCACCTTACTCCAGATTCCGTAGCCGCACCAGAGCACGAACAGCGGCGCAAGAGCCGTGGTCGGAATGGTCTGGGAAGCGATTACCAGAGGGTAAAGGGCTTTTTCTGCGATCGGGTTCATGTCCATGAGAATCGCAAGGCCTATGCCGAGGATTACGGATATAACCAGGCTGACCCCAACCACCGTCATGGTTGCCGGCAGGTGAGCGCCGATTAACGGACCTCTTAAATCCCAGAGTTTCTGCACTACCTGCAGGGGCGAAGGCAGTATGTAAGCTGCGTTGATGCCCATGGCGATGGACTGCCAGACCATAAGCAGTGCAAAAAACAGTATGGCTGCAGGCAGATTCTGCTTGGAATTGTTCTTCATTTCATCTGCCTCCTGAATGTATCTATCAAGGATTCCTTGAGTTCTTCGATTTCCGGACGAGCCAGGTCGGAAGCCTTTCTCGGATAGCCGAGGGGAACTTCCACGGATTTTAATGTTCTGATCGGCTTTTCTTCCACTACCAGAATTCTGTTGGAGAGGAATATTGCTTCTTCTACGTCGTGGGTAATGAACAGAACTGTTTTCTGCTCTTTCTCCCACTGCTCCAGCAGCCATTCGCGCATGGAGATTCTTGTAAGGTAGTCGAGGGCCGAGAAGGGTTCATCCAGAAGCATAAGATCGCAGCCGGTCAGAAGAGTTCGCACAAACGCAGCACGCTGGCGCATGCCGCCGGAAAGTTCCGAAGGAGCCTTGCTTTCCCAGCCTTCCAGGCCGGCAGTCTTAAGAGCTTCCTTTGCGCGGGCCTGCATCTCTTCTTTGGGGATTCCGCCCTTTATTTCCATGGGCAGGCACACGTTTTCCTCCACTGTGCGCCAGGGGAAGAGCATGTCCTTCTGGGGCATGTAGCCGCAGTAATTTTTCTGCCCTGCGATGTTCCGGCCATTGGCCTCAATCTGTCCGGATTTAGCCTTTAAAAGACCGTTTACCAGGCGGAAAATTGTGCTTTTTCCGCAACCGGAGGTTCCGATTATGCTTACAAA
>JAKSSQ010000091.1 GCA_024403005.1 Clostridia bacterium
AGCCCGGTGAATGGACTCTGGAAAACGAAACAGGCAAGTCCTTTAAAGGCGGCGCAAACGGTTTTATGCACGAATATGTGGACGTTGCTCAGGCTCTGGGCAGTGGTGCTTCCAAGCTGTACATGAGCTTCCCCAATGGGGTCAAGCCGGAAAAAATCTATGCCTTCGACGGCACGGATGTGCCTGACTGGGTTCAGATCTGGCAGCCTCCCTGCGAAAAAGCGGACTTTATGCTCATAACAACCCACGCAGACGACGAGCAGCTCTTCTTTGCCGGAATTCTGCCTTACTATGCGCAGGTTAGAGGCTATGAAGTTCAGGTTGTTTATGCTACGGACCACTATTCCCAGATAAGCCGCCACCACGAAAGACTGGACGGTCTCTGGGCAGTTGGTATCCGCCACTATCCGGTAAGCATGGGCCTGGCGGACGCATATTCCGAAAGCTACGAGGGCGCTATCGCAAATCTCAAGGCTAAGGGCGTTTCCGAACAGGACGTTATCGACCTGCAGACAAAGATGATTAAGCGCTTCGAACCGCAGGTTATCGCTACACACGATGTAAACGGCGAATATGGCCACGGCCAGCACAAGATGGTGAACGGCACTCTGCAGAAGGCCTGTGCTAATGCGGAAAACGACTTCCCGTATTTAAAGAAGATTTATTTCCATCTGTACGACCAGAACCAGGTGGTTCTGAATTTTCTGGATGAACCCTATGCAGAGCTTGGCGGACTCACCCCGTTCCAGGTTACACAGGTGGGCTTCGGCTTCCACGCATCCCAGCACTGGACATGGTTTAAGAGATGGCTTCTGGGAAACAATGGCGAAATTACAAAAGCTTCCCAGATTAACGCATACAGTCCCATGCAGTACGGCATGTTCTACGGAAATGCTGCTGCAGATACGGCTAAGGACGATTTCTTCGAAAACGTAATGAGCTACGAGGAACAGAGGATCGAGGCCGAAAGAATCGCAGAAGAGCAGCGCCTGGAAGAAGAGCGTTTAGAAGCTGAACGCCAGGCAGCTCTGGAAGCAGAAGCAGCTTACCGCCATAAGATGAACATGATTAAGGCTGCCGCTGCGGCAGGTGCTGTTGCAGTTATCGCTCTGGTTCTTCTCCTGCGCGGAAGCAGTAAGAAAAAGAAGTATAAGGGCAGACATTAACAGGTAATAAAAAACACGGACCGGAAGGTCCGTGTTTTGTCGTTCTGGATATTCAGTTTTTACTTGTTGTCTTCTACGTAAGCTACGATGCTTCCAACTGTTTCGAACTTTTCTGCGTCTTCGTCGGGAATTTCGATATCGTATTCTTCTTCGATAGCCATGATAATTTCAACAGCGTCGAGGGAGTCTGCTTCCAGATCCTTCATGAGGCTTGTTTCCATTGTAATATCGTCTATATCTGCACCGAGCTGTTCAGAAATAATTTCGCGAATTTTATCAAATACCATTTTTATTACCTCTTCTAATGTGACTATTGGCTGATCCTCTCAATCAGCACATATATGATTATAATACAGATTGTTCCGGGAGCAAGTGTTTTTTATGCCTGTTCCTGAAGTTCTAACCAAATTTCGTAATTTTTGTCCAGTTCTTCTTTGGCCTTCTGAAGCTCTAAACTCGTCTCTCTGGCCTTTTCTGCATTGGAGAAGATTTCCGGCTGGCAGAGCAGGTTTTCGAGCTCTGCGACGCGATTTTCGCCCTCTGCGACGGCTTCCTCTGCTGCCTTGATCTGCTTCTCGAATTTGCGTCTTGCTGCGGCTTCTTCCTTCTCCTTCTGGCGGAGGGCAATGCGTTCTTCCTTTGCAAGAACCTTAACCGGATCCGGGCCGGAAGCGCCTGCGCGGCTGAGTTCTTCCATGTAAGCCTTGCCCGAAGTTACGGAGCCTGCCTTCTGCTCGTAATAGTCGTAGCTGCCCAGATAGGGAGTTATGCCCGTTGTGTTCAGCTCGTAAATGGCTGTGGGTATGCGCTGGAGCAGGTAGCGGTCGTGGGAAACGATTAAGAGAGTTCCCGGGAAATCCAGCAGGGCTTCTTCGAAGACTTCCTTTGCTGCGATGTCCAGGTGGTTGGTGGGTTCATCCATGATGAGCAGGTTCGCGCCGGTCATCATTAACTTAAGGAGCGAAAGCTTCGCCTTTTCGCCGCCAGCCATGTCCTTAACCTTGCGGAAGACGTCGTCGCCGCGGAAACCGAGCCTGCCGAGCATGCCTCGGAGTTCTTCCTGGGTGTACTTTACGTAAGTGCTGTGGATTTCGTCCAGGGCGGTCTTCTCGGGGTCGAGGAGCTTCTGTTCCTGGTCGTAGTAGCCGGGCATTACGTTCTGACCCAATCGGATGTATCCGCTGTCTGCCTTTAACTCTCCGAGGAGGATTTTAAGCAGGGTTGTCTTTCCAACGCCGTTGGGGCCGACCATGCAGATGCGGTCGCCTTTTTTAATGTCCATGTTTACGTTGCTGAAGAGCTGCCTGCGGCTTTCTCCTGTGCCGAAAGACATTGCCAGATCCTCTGTGTAGAGGACGTCTGTGCCGCTCTGGAGCTTTTCGTCGAAGCGTATGCGGAGCTTTTCCTTAAAGAATTCCGGCTTGTCGGGCACGTCCATCATGGCAAGTCTCTTTTCTCTGGACTGGGCACGCTTTACGAGGTGCTCCGTGTTGTGCTGTTTAAAGCGGCGGATAATCTCTTCCTGCCTTGCGATTTCTTCCTGAACCTTTTCGTAGTGGCGCAGGTCTTCTTCGTAGCGGATGCGCTTCTTTTCTTTATATGTAGTGTAATTTCCTTCGTAGGACGTAAGCTTGCGGTTTTCGACTTCGAAAATGCGTGTTACTACCTTATCCAGGAAATATCTGTCGTGGGAAATGATTACCAGGGTGCCCTTGTAGTTTCTTAAATAGCCTTCCAGCCACTTTAAAGTGCCGATGTCCAGGTGGTTGGTGGGTTCATCCAGAAGGAGGATGTCCGGCTCCTTTAAAAGCAGGGCGGCCAGCGCCAGTCTGGTGCGTTCACCGCCGGAAAGGGTATTTACGGACTTGTCCAGGTAGTCGTCAGTAAAGGCAAGGCTTCTTAAAATGCCCTTTGTGCCTTTTTCGTAGGTGTAGCCGTGGCGGTCTTCGAACCTCGCTTTTTCTGCAGGTGTAGCCGCATTGTTGATCTCTTCCTGTACGGTTCCGCCGTCGGGGAAGTGGTCTCTCTGCTTTAAGTAGCCCAGGCTTGCGGATTTGTCGAAGAATATGTCTCCGTCGTCCTGGGAAAGGTCTCCTGCAAGGATCTTAAAGAGGGTACTTTTTCCTGCGCCGTTGGCTCCTACAACGCCGACTCTGTCCCCGGCGTTTATGTTAAAAGTAACGTCTATAAGTACGGGCATGACCCCATAGCTCTTATTAAGTTTTGATGCTGCAATAATACTCATAACTTTATTATTATGCCATAAAGAAAATGTTGTAACAAGGTAGTTGTAATCTGACAATAGTATGATAAAATATTCACATACTTGATTTAAGAGGAAAAATATTGGAATGAACAAGCAGAAAGACAAAATATCAACAGCGGTTATAAGAAGGCTTCCCAGATATCTGAGAGCCCTCGAAGACCTTGAAAATGCCGGAACAGAGAGAATTTCCTCCGGCGAACTTTCAGATTTAATCGGATACACAGCTTCCCAGATCCGCCAGGATCTAAACCACTTCGGAGGCTTCGGACAGCAGGGCTACGGCTACAATGTAGGCGATCTTAAGACAGAAATCGAAAGAATTCTCGGCATGGGCCGCACATATAACATGGTTATCGTCGGTGCAGGCCGTTTAGGACAGGCAATCAACAGCTTTATCGCATCCTACAAGAGCGATTTTAAGGTTGTAGCTCTGTTCGACATCAACGAAAACGTAATCGGAAAAGTTTACAGCGGCGTAACCGTTTTAGATGCAGACAGCCTGGAAGAATACCTTAAGAACAACAAGGTCGACATCGGTGTTCTTACAGTAACAAAAGAACAGGCACAGACAGCCTGCAATCACCTGGTAGCAGGCGGCGTAGCAGGTATCTGGAATTTCGCCCCCATCGATCTGGAAGGAACAGAGGGCACACCTGTGGAAAACGTCCACCTCTCGGACAACCTCCACAGCCTGGTTTACTACATTAACCACCCGGAACAGAACTAATACAAAAATAAAACAGCCGTTTCTCTAAGAGAAACGGCTGTTATTTCCTCAGATTAAATTATGCCTGGGGAGCGCCAACGGGGCAGTTGTCTGCGCAAGCGCCGCATTCGATGCACTTGGAAGCGTCGATAACGTACTTGCCGTCGCCTTCAGCGATAGCGTCTACGGGGCAGCCATCTGCGCAAGCACCGCAAGCGATGCAAGAATCACTAATTACATATGCCATAGTCTTGTTCCTCCTTTATAGAATGACGTCATACGGAACCGAAGTTCCGTAGCCATAGTATAACATATAAACCGGTTTAGCAAGAAGTTTTTTTATGAAAATTTACGGATTATCCGGCAAGAGCGGTACAGGAAAAAGCTATAACGCTACCGAACTCTGCGGAAAAATGAATATCGAAGGCATTATAGACGACGGACTTTTTATCTATGCAAATAACATAATTGCAGGTGAATCTGCCAAAAAGCAGGAGACAAAAATAGGTGCGGTAAAGACCGCAATGTTCATGAAGGACAGCCACTGCGCCTCCGTAAGAGCTGCTATCCGCCGCGTGAACCCGGCGAGCATCCTGGTTCTCGGAACCTCGGACCGCATGGTGGAAGACATCTGCGAAAGGCTCGGAATTCCCAAGCCAGTTAAGATTATTCACATAGAAGACATTACCACGGAAGCTCAGCGCAAAAAGGCCAGAGAAGAAAGAGGCGGCGCGGGAACCCACGTTATCCCTGCACCGACCTTCCAGGTTAAGCGCCAGTTCTCCGGATTCTTCCTTGACCCAAGGAGAACTTTAAAGAGCATAGGTTTCCAGAAGAATATCCACACGGAAAAGACAGTAGTTCGTCCGACGTTCAGCTATATGGGTCACTACGAAATATCCGACAAGGTTATTACGGACATCGCACACCACATGGCGGACAACACACTGGGAATCGCGGGAATTACCTGGATGAGCAGCAAAAACAGCGACGAAGGCATGTACATAAGAATCGTTGCGCAGTTCGAATACGGCACGAAAGTAAGGACTGCAGCCATGGCTCTGCAGAGGGCTGTGTACGACGCAGTTGCTTATATGACAGCCTTTAACGTCCTTGGCGTAGAGGTTGAAATACGCGGATTTAAATTCAAATAGTTGTTGCAATTTAACTTATAGTTGCTATAATAATGTTAGCACTCAAAAGTAACGAGTGCTAACAAACAGAGAATATAATAAGATTCAATATATGAAGGGAGATCTTAGAAATGACAGTTAAACCGTTAGGAGACAGAGTCCTCATCAAGAGACTTGAAGCAGAAGAAAAGACAAAGGGCGGCATTATCCTTACAACAGCTGCTAAGGAACAGCCCCAGATGGCTACAGTAGTTGCTGCAGGTCCCGGAACAGAAGACGTTAAGATGGAAGTAAAGGCTGGCGACAAGGTTATTTTCTCCAAGTATGCCGGAACTGAAATCAAGGTAGATGCAGAAGAACTCATCATCCTGGCACAGAAGGATATCCTCGCAATCGTAGAAGAATAATAAGTATTGATGGGGTTCACGCCCCGAAAGGAGATATAAAATGGCAAAGGAAATTAATTACGGCGAAGAAGCAAGAAAGAAGCTTCTCTCCGGCGTTGACCAGCTGGCAAATACAGTAAAGATTACTCTGGGCCCCAAGGGCAGAAACGTTCTCATCGAAAAGAAGTTCGGAAGCCCGCTCATTACTAACGACGGCGTTACAATCGCAAGAGAAATCGAACTGGAAGACGGCATGGAAAACATGGGCGCACAGGTTGTTAAGGAAGTTGCTTCCAAGACAAACGACGTTGCAGGCGACGGTACAACAACAGCTACACTGCTCGCACAGTCCATTATCCGCGAAGGTTTCAAGAACGTTGCTGCAGGTGCTAACCCCATGGTTCTCAAGAAGGGTATCCAGGGTGCTGTAAACGTAGCAGTTGAAGAAATCAAGAAGATTTCCCACCCCGTAGAAAGCAAGGAAGCTATCGCAAACGTAGCATCCGTTTCCGCAGCAGACGAAGAAATCGGCAAGATGATCGCAGAAGCTATGGAAAAGGTTGGCAACGAAGGCGTTATTACAGTTGAAGAATCCAAGTCCATGGAAACAGCTCTTGAAGTTGTTGAAGGTATGCAGTTCGACAGAGGTTACCTCTCCGCATACATGGTAAGCGATATGGATAAGATGGAAGCTAACATGTCCAACCCGTTCATCCTTATCACAGACAAGAAGATCTCCAACATCCAGGAAATCCTCCCCGTTCTCGAACAGATCGTTCAGACAGGCAAGAAGCTCCTGATCATCGCAGAAGACGTAGAAGGCGAAGCTCTCGCAACTCTGGTAGTTAACAAGCTCCGCGGCGCATTCGACTGCGTAGCAGTTAAGGCTCCCGGCTTCGGTGACAGACGTAAGGAAATGCTCAAGGATATCGCTATCCTGACAGGCGGTACAGTAATCTCCAGCGAACTCGGTTACGAACTGAAGGATGCTACTATCGACATGCTCGGTACAGCTAACACAGTTAAGGTTACTAAGGAAGCTACAGTTATCGTAGACGGCGCAGGTGCTAAGGAAGACATCGCTGCAAGAACAGCTCAGATCAAGGCTCAGCTGGAAGAAACAACTTCCGAATTCGACAAGGAAAAGCTCCAGGAAAGACTTGCAAAGCTGGCAGGCGGCGTAGCTGTAATCCAGGTTGGTGCTGCTACAGAAACAGAAATGAAGGAAAAGAAGCTGAGAATCGAAGACGCTCTCGACGCTACAAGATCAGCTGTCGAAGAAGGTATCGTTCCCGGTGGCGGCACAGCTCTGTGCAACGTAATTCCTGCAGTTAAGGCTTATGCAGAAGCTCAGACAGGCGACGTTAAGACAGGCGCTCAGATTATCGTAAGAGCTCTGGAAGAACCCGTTCGCCAGATTGCAGAAAATGCAGGCTTCGAAGGCAGCGTAGTAGTTGCAGCAGTTAAGGAAGCTAAGCCCGGCGTTGGCTTCAACGCAGCTACAGAAGTTTACGAAGACATGATGGCTGCAGGCATCGTAGACCCGACAAAGGTTACAAGATCTGCT
>JAKSSQ010000092.1 GCA_024403005.1 Clostridia bacterium
AGAATCAACCAGGAAAACAGACTCAAACTAATGTTAAGCAACGCAAGAAAGTAGTTTATGGATAAGTTAAAGGCTTTATTTACAAAATACTTTAATCAGGTTAGGAACTTTCTTATTGTTGGGTTCACAGTAACGGCTATCGACTTCGTGCTGCTGCACACCCTTACGGAAAGACTGCATCTTTTCTACCTTGTTTCCACGATAATTTCGTTTACGATTTCCACGATTATTAACTACATCCTATCCATGACCTTCGTTTTCAAGGGCAGGGAAGGCCGCAGCAAATCCAACGAATTTATCACTTTTGCAGTGCTTAACACCATAGGATTGGGGCTTACAACCCTGTTAATGTGGATATTTGTGAGCAAAATGCACATTTACTACATGTTAGGAAAAGTCTTTACCACAGGTATAGTTATGTTCTACAGTTTTTTCTCCAGAAAAATCTTCCTGGAACAGCATTAGTTTTATTGACATTTACCCCAATTGGGTCATAATAAAAGGACAATTACTTGAATTAAGGAGCTGATATTGGCGATGAAAAATAATCAGGACAGACTTCCTCTTTTCCAGGCAATTCTGGACTATAACGAAAAGCATCCGGCGTATCTTCGCATTCCCGGCCACCGCTACGAAAAGGGTATTAGCAAGATCTGGAGAGACAAGGTAGGAGACGAAATTTTCTCCTTCGACTTAACCGAAACACCTCTCACAGACGACCTTCACCACTCCAGCGGCCCGATTAAAGAAGCAGAGCAGCTTGCTGCCGAGCTTTGGGGTGCAGATTATACGCATTTTTTAGTTAACGGAAGCACCTGCGGAAACCAGGCTATGGTTGTAACCACAAGCCACGGCGGTGCTAAGATTGCCATCCCCAGAAACGCGCATAAGTCCGTACTTATGGGCCTTATTATCGGTGGCGGCAACCCCGTATATATCATGCCGGAAATTGAACCCGTGTGGGGGCTCCATGGCGGAATTACCCCCCAGCAGGTAGAAGAAATGTTCGAAGAAAACCCGGATTGCAAGGGCGTTCTCGTAGTTTCTCCCACTTATTACGGCATTACAAGCGATATTGCTGGCATTGCAAACGTATGCCACGCCCACGGCGCAGTCTTAATGGTAGACGAAGCCCACGGCGCTCACTGCTACTTCTCCGACAAGCTGCCCAAAGGCGCTATCGAGCAGGGTGCAGACATGTGCGTACAGTCCATCCACAAGGTTACAGGTTCTCTCACACAGAGCTCCATGATCCACGTAAAGTCCGATATCGTTAAGAAGAGCCAGCTTGAAGCCAATTTAACACTGGTTCAGAGCACATCTCCTTCTTATCTGCTTACAACATCTCTGGACTGCGCTCGCCACGAAATGGCAATGCACGGTGCGGAAATGATCGACAAGGCTGTAGATCTTGCACGCGACGCAAGAGAAAGAATCAATAAGATTCCCGGAATGTCCTGCGCAGGCAAGGAAATTATCGGCAAGGCCGGCATCCACGACCTGGACGAAACAAGACTCATCATCTCCGCAGACGACATTGGCATCACCGGTTTCGACCTTAAGATGATGCTTTTCGAAGACTACGACGTAGACCTGGAACTGGCAGACTACAGAAATGCTCTTGCTATCGTAACCTATGCCAACGAAAGGGAAGACCTGGACAAGCTGGTTAACGCCCTGCAGGCTATTTCAGACGAATACGCTGCAGACGGAGAACCTCTGCCCGGCGCTAAGCCTCTGCCGCCCCAGCCCGACTACGTGCTGAGCCCCAGAGCAGCCTACTTCAACGACAGAGAAAGAGTACCCTGGAGCGAATGCCGCGGAAGAATCGTTGCCGAAATGATCGCACCTTATCCTCCCGGAATCCCCGTAATCTATCAGGGCGAAAGAATGAGCCAGGATGTATGGGAATACATTGAGGAAATCCGCCAGAGAAACGGACACCTCCACGGACCTTCAGATCCGACGCTTTCAACGCTTTTGGTTATAAGAGAATAAAGTTTAAAAAGCCGCTTTTTACAGCGGCTTTTTTTGTATATAATCTAAATATTGGATAACACTTACTGCTTAATGCAGAACCGCTTCTATGAGGAGGACACTATTATGAAAATGGCATGGTTTGGAGTTGAAGAATGGCTCAACCCTATGGATTCCAAGGCTAAGATCAATCTCGGATCATCTTGCGTAAGCGCTCTTAAGTTAAATGAACTTTTTGATATTATCGGCCAGGACGAAGACGAATTTCTTAAGGAATTTGCTACAATGAGTCTTCACTATCACCACGGTGATGCTACAGGTTCACCCAGAGTTAAGGCCGGCGTAGTACACATGTACCCCCATGCAGACTTCACTGCAGACGACGTTCTTATGGTTCACGGCGGTTCCGCTGCTAACGAACTCGTAGAAATGGCTCTCATGGAAAAGGGCGATAACTGCGTTGTTATCAAGCCTTCCTACCAGCAGCATTACGATATTCCCAAGTCCGTGGACATGGAAACAAGAATCGTTCAGCTGGATGAATCCAACGGATACAAACTGGACATGGCAGCTCTGGATGCAGCTTGCGACATGAACACAAAGATGATTGTGTTCACAAACCCCAATAACCCCATCGGCAACGTATTCACAGACGATGAACTTGGCCAGATTGTTGAAATCGCTAAGAAGTACGACGCTTACATCCTCTCCGACGAAATGTACAGAGGCATGATTAAGGACGACCAGGCTTCTATCATGGACTACGGCTACGACAAGGCTATCGCAGTAGCTTCCACATCCAAGATGTTCAGCTCCGCTGGTCTGCGTATCGGCTGGATCATCTGCAAGGACAAGGAAATGTACGAAGTTATGAAGACACGTCGTTCCTATAATTCCATCTGCTGTGGTATTATCGACGAAATCATCGCTTCCCTCGAATTTGAAAACTACGAAAAGGTTTGGGCAAGAATGCGTTCCATCCTGGTTCCCAACAAGAAGATCGTTCAGGAATGGGCAGCTAAGGAACCCCACATCGAACTCATCGGCGACCCCTGGGGCACAACCTGCGTTATGAAGTACGACTACGACGTAGATTCCGAAACACTTGCTAAGGACGCTATGGAAGACGAAAGAAAGATTCTCTTCGTTCCCGGCGACTACTTCGACATGCCCAAGACTATCCGCGTAGGCTACGGCGCGTTCAGCGATCCCGAAGTGCTGAAAGCAGGCCTCGCACAGTTCTCCGAATACCTTAAGAAGTGGGAGAAGTAAATGAAGACATGCAAGATGTCCGTTCTCGGTTTCGGTGTTGCAGGCAAGGCTTTTGCCCGCATTCTGCTGGCAAACAGAGAACAGATGATTAAGGACAAGGGCGTTGAACCCATTGTAATTTCAATTACTACAGGTTCCAGAGGATGCCTTTATAATCCCGACGGTCTGGATCTGGCAGAAGCAGTTCGCCAGCTGGAAGAAGAGGGCAAGTTCAATCCCGAATATAAGGATTACGCAGTTCTGGATTCCATGACAGTTGCAGAAACCATCGACTACGATGTGCTTCTGGAACTCACGCCGCTCAATATTTTTACAGGCCAGCCCGCTGCGGACCATATCCGCACAGCTCTTAAGAGAGGCAAGCATGCGGTTTCCGCAAACAAAGGACCTCTGGCATGGTATTATAAGGAACTTAAAGATCTGGCTAAGGCTAACAGCTGCTGCTTCTTCTTCGAAACAACAGTTATGGCCGGCGTTCCCATCTTCGACATGGCAGACAGCAGCATGCAGTACTGCAAGGTCGACAAGATCGAAGGCATTCTTAACGCTACAACCAACTTTATCCTGAAGGAAATGGGCAAGGGTACTTCTTACGAAGATACTCTTAAGATGGGCCGCGAACGCGGTTTCCTGGAAGCTGACCCATCCATGGATACAGACGGCTGGGATGCTACAGCTAAGCTTACAGTTCTCATGAATGTGCTCATGGATGCCAATCTTACGCCCGACAAGGTGGACAGAACCGGTATTTCCGGCGTTACACCCGAGGAAATTAAGGCTGCAGCAGAAAGAGGTAACATAATAAAGCTTATGTGCCGCGGTTCTAAGAATGCAGACGGCACCATTACAGCTAAGGTCGCACCGGAAGAAGTTCCCGCAAACAACTCTTTCGCAAACGACGAGCTGGTTGCAGTAGTTTCCATCTACACAGACCTTCTGGGCAAGCTGGACATCATGCAGTACGGCCTGGAAACAAGCGTTACAGGCTACGGCGTATTCATCGACGTATGCAGAGTGCTGGACTGGATGTCTGTTAGATAGCAGAAAAATTTTAACAATGTAAAGTAAAATTACTTGACACCACTTGGATGATTTGATATATTATCCAAGTGGTATTTTTATGTTAGACGAATTGACTGTAGACAGCCTGCTCTTCGACTTCTACGGAGAGCTGCTTCCTGAAAAACAGCGCGAATTTTTCCGCTTATATCACGAAGAAAACTGCAGCCTGCAGGAAATTGCCGAAGAATACGGCGTAACAAGGCAGGGGGTTCACGATGCTGTAAGAAAAGCAGAGAATTCTCTCAGAAGTTACGAAGAAAAGCTGGGTCTGGTCGACAGATTCACCAGAACAGAAGAAGTACTTCGGAAAATAGATACCGAAATCGATTCGCTTATGAACGAATTCAGCGAAAACAGAGAACTTGCAGCCGGACTGCTTAAGATTAAGTTAAGTCTGGATACCTTAGAGGAATAAATATGGCTTTTGAGAGTCTTTCTGAAAAATTAGGCGGAGTATTTAAAAAGCTTCGCGGCAAAGGCGTTGTAACCGAGGCAGACATTAACGAAGCAATGCGCGAAGTTAAGCTTGCACTCCTGGAAGCAGACGTTAACTACAAGGTTGTTAAGGACTTTGTAGCAAATGTTAAGGAAAAGGCCCTTGGCGAAGAAGTCATTAAGAGCCTTACACCCGGACAGCAGGTAGTTAAGATCGTAAACGACGAACTTATCTCCCTTATGGGTGGGTCAGACAGCAAGCTTACCTACGCATCCAGCGGGTTCACCACCATCCTTATGGTCGGTCTGCAGGGTACAGGTAAGACCACAACCAGCGCCAAGCTGGCAGCTTACTTAAAGAAGCAGGGCAAGAACCCCATGCTGGCTGCCTGCGACGTGCAGAGACCTGCAGCTATCGATCAGCTGGAAGTTGTCGGCGGACAGGTTGGAGTTCCCGTATTTACGGACAGAAACTCCAAGAATCCGGCAGATATCGCTTTAAGAGCTAAGCAGGAAGCTGAACGCAAAGGCCTGAACATCCTCATCGTCGACACAGCCGGCCGTCTCCACGTAGACGAAGCTCTTATGGACGAACTCAAGGAAGTTAAGAAGGCAGTTAAGCCCCACGAAATCCTCCTTGTAGTAGACGCCATGCCAGGTCAGGATGCTGTAACTGCAGCCGAAGCTTTCAACGAAGCAATGGGCGTAGACGGCATCATCATGACAAAGCTGGACGGCGACACCAGAGGCGGTGCAGCACTTTCCGCAAAGGCTGTAACCGGCAAGCCCATCAAGTTCGTAGGTATGGGCGAAAAACTGGATGCTCTTGAACCGTTCCATCCGGACAGAATGGCTTCCAGAATCCTGGGCATGGGCGACATGCTCAGCCTTATCGAAAAGGCTCAGGAAAACTACGACGAAGAAAAGGCTGCCGAGCTGGAAAAGAGAATGGCCAAGAACCAGTTCACACTGGAAGACTTCCTGGACCAGATCGGACAGATTAAGGGCATGGGCGGCCTGGGCAAGGTCATGAACATGCTTCCCGGAGTTCAGGGCAAGATCACAGACGATCAGCTGGACGAAGGCGAAAGAGAATTCCGCACCATGGAGGCAATCATCTTCTCCATGACGCCGGAAGAACGCAGAAAGCCTGAAATTCTCAATGCAAGCCGCAGAAAGAGAATTGCAGCAGGCGCAGGCGTAACTGTTTCAAAGGTAAACAGCCTCATCAAGAAGTACGAGGACACAAAGAAACTCATGAAGCAGTTCAACAACGGTAAATTTGGCAAGAAGTTCGGAAGAAGATTCGGACTTTAAGATAGTTAATTAATCATTAAAATATTTTTGGAGGTTACAAATGGTTAAGATCAGATTAAGAAGAATGGGTGCTCACAAGAAGCCTTTCTACAGAGTAGTAGTTGCAGATCAGAGAACAGCTAGAGACGGTAAGTGCATCGAAGAAATCGGTACATACAACCCCCTCACAGATCCCGCTACAGTTAACATCGACGCAGAAGCTGCAAAGAAGTGGATTGCAAACGGTGCTGTTCCCACAGATACATGCCGCGCTCTTCTCAAGAAGGCTGGAATCATCGAATAACCGGGTGGTCCAATGGTAGGTCTGGTAGAAACTATTGCCAGATCACTGGTAGACAACCCTGCAGAGGTTGTTGTCCGTGAAATCAGCGGAGATACCGACGCCACCGTTATCGAACTGAAGGTTGCACCTTCCGATATGGGAAAGGTCATCGGAAAGCAGGGCCGTATTGCTAAGGCGCTGCGCACAGTGGTCAAGGCAGCTGCTGTAAAGCAGAATAAAAAGGTAGTAGTAGAAATTATTTCTTAAAATCAAAGAGCCACAGGAATTTTCTTGTGGCTCTGTTGTTATATTTTATGGACAAGATCAAATTAGGTAAAATTACAGCTCCTCAGGGGGTCAAAGGGGAATTCAGAGTATTTCCCTACACTGACGAAATTACTCGCTTCAGCGAAATCGACTACGTTTTAATCGACGGCGAAAAGCATAAGATTTCCAAGGCTCGCTACCAGAAGAACCTGGTAATTCTCAAGGTGGAAGGCATCGATGACCGCAATGCGGCAGAAGATGCACGCGGCAAGGAACTGCTTTTAAACAAGGAAGACATGTGGGTTCAGCCCGAAAATACTTACTTTATCGAAGATCTCGTAGGCATGGACGTTGTAAGCGCAGACGACGGCTCTTCCATCGGAAAGCTTGCAAAAGTTATCCAGAATTCCAGCCAGGATGTTTATGAAATTAAGCTGGAAGAGGGCAAATCCTTCCTGCTTCCCGCAGTTAAGGAATTCGTAAAGGAAGTAGACGTAGAAAACAGAGTTATGAAAATCCACCTTATCGAAGGTTTTATTCAGTAGTTTTTATGAAAGTTACTATACTTACACAATTTCCCGA
>JAKSSQ010000093.1 GCA_024403005.1 Clostridia bacterium
TCTCCGTTCATTATAAGGCAGCCCTTGTCGACTACGAGGACTCTGTCTGCCAGCTCTGCCACGTCGTCCATGTTGTGGCTTACAAGGAAGATGGTAATGCCTCTTTCCCTGCGGATGGTTCGGACCATGTTAAGGATGTCGCGGTGACCCTTTGGGTCAAGCCCTGCAGTGGGTTCGTCCAGGATTAAAATTTCGGGCTCCATGGCGAGAACGCCTGCGATTGCAACGCGTCTCTTTTCGCCGCCGGAAAGTTCGAAGGGGGATTTTTCGCCCTTTTCGTCCGAGTCGAGACCGACTAATTTAAGAGCTGCTTTTGCTTTTTCCAGGCATTCTTCTTCGCTGAATCCGTAGTTTTTCGGGCCGAAGCACACGTCTTTTAGAACGGTTTCTTCGAAGAGCTGGTATTCCGGGTACTGGAAGACCAGGCCAAGCTTGCGTCTTGCGGCTCTGCTTTCGGCGCTCTTGGAATTTACATCCACGCCGCCTGCGAGAACCTGGCCGGAAGTCGGCTTAAGCAGACCGTTTAAGTGCATTAGCAAAGTGGATTTGCCGCTGCCGGTGTGGCCGATGAGCCCGACGAATTCGCCGCTTTCAATTGTAAAATTAATATCTTTAAGGGCAACTGTCTCGAAAGGCATGCCGGGGCTGTAGACATGGCCCAGATTCTTTACTTCTATCTGCATAAAAATTCTGCCAGTCCTTCCTCGTCTATAATGCTTTCGGGCACTTCCACGCCCTGTTTTTCCAGTTCGCTGCGCAGAACTGCTGCAAAGGGCAGTTCCAGGTGCATTTCTTCCAGCTTTGACCCCAATGCAAAGAGTTTTGCCGGTGGTTCATCGAAGGCTACGCGGCCTTTATCCATTACGATAACCCTGTCTGCAGCTGCAGCTTCTTCCATGAAGTGGGTTATTAAGATAACCGTTTTGCCTTCCTTGTGGAGCTTTTTGATGATTTCAAGGATTTCCCTTCTGCCGCTGGGGTCCAGCATCGCGGTGGGTTCATCGAAGACGATGCACTCGGGAGCCATGGCGATTACGCCTGCGATGGCGATGCGCTGCTTCTGGCCGCCGCTTAGGAGATGGGGGCCTTTCTTTCTGTGCTCGTACATTCCTACTGCGCTAAGCGCCTCGTCCACCCTTCTGCGGATCTCGGAGGGCTCGATGCCCAGGTTTTCCGGGCCGAAAGCCACATCGTCTTCCACGATGGAGGAAACCAGCTGGTTGTCCGGATTCTGGAAAACCATGCCGCAGTTCATGCGGATATCCCAGGTCTTTTCCGGATCTAATGTGTCCATGCCGCAGACGATTGCGCTTCCGCCGGTGGGCAGAAGAAGCGCGTTAAGGTGCTTTGCCAGCGTGGACTTGCCGCTTCCGTTGCTGCCTAAAACAGCCACGAAGCTGCCCTTTTCTATCTCCAGGGTGACCCCATCCAGGGCCTTGCGGCCGGACTGGCCTTCTTCGGTGCTTTCGTAGGAAAATTCCAGATTATTCAGTTTTATAATCTTATTGTTTTCGCACATAACATCTTATTATATCACACATTCCCCGCTTCCGATAGTTTACATTGGGGACGGGTACACTTTAGCCTGCTAAAGCGCTAAAGGGGGACGGGTACGCTTTAACGTGCTAAAGTGGTAAAGCGTACCCGTCCCCGATGGAGTCGATGTCTTTAAGCTCTTCGGCGGAAGCTTCCATGAAGAAGCAGTCCGAAAGATGCTTATTTATAACCGGCCTGCCGCCCCTGTCCCCTTCCAGAGCCAGAAGCTCGCCGAAATATTCAGAAGTAAAGATCGCCGGATTGGACGGCTTTCCATCGCATATAAACGATGCAAGCCCTTTTCCGGAGCTTTCGAACGCAGAAGCAAAGCGGGCCAGCGTATCCGATTTTATAAACGGCTGGTCTGCAGCGGTGAAGAGCATGGCAGGGCAGCTGCAGTCCGAACTGCCGGAGCCTGAACAAATATAATTCAGAGCCTCTTTAACCGTATAGGAAGCGCCCTCTCTGCACTTTTCCGAAAGGACAAATTCCAGGCCTTCCGCTCTGCAGAAATCTGCGATAGCTGCGTATTGGGTCACGACGAGAATGTCGAAGCACCCGGCATCGCGCAGAGCCTCGATAATATGCGTAAACATCGGGCGGCCGTTTACCAGCGCCAGAAGCTTATTGCTTCCGTAGCGGCGGCTGTTGCCTCCGGCCAGAACGACGGCGCGCATTACTTAAGCTTGCCGGATCTCACGGCAATAAGCTCTGCTGCTACGGAAACTGCAACTTCCGCAGGAGTTTTGCTTCCGATGGATACTCCGATCGGAGCATTTATGCGTCCGCATTCCTCTGCAGAGAAACCCTCTTCTTCCAGAATTTTAAACACTGCGCGGGTCTTGTTTTTGCTGCCCATGCAGCCGATGTAGCGCGCATCTGTCTTTAAAACCTGGCGCAGCACCGTAGTGTCTGCTTCGTGGCCATGAGTCATGACCACAATGTAGTCCTGAGGGCCGATTTCGACCGATTCCGCGATTTTTTCGTAGTCGCAGAGGATTACATCCTTTGCGCTCGCAAAGTCCTCTTTTACGGCAATTTCCGGTCTGTCGTCCAGAACGGTTACAGGGAAGTCCACCATGTCGAGAACCTTGCAGAGAGCCTTGCCTACATGGCCGCCGCCGAACAGGAAAACAGTTCCTTCCGGATTAACGGGATCGGTGTAGTAGGAAATGTCTCCGGGCACGAGCACGGCACTGTTTCCAAGTCGCTGCAGCACCTTTTCCGGAAGAGCTTCCCCGCTTATTTCAAGACCTGCCTCTTCGGCGGTCTTTGCGTAAATGTCGAATTCGCCTGTTTCCAGCTTGCAGATGAACCAGGCCTTACCGCCGGATTCCTCCAGCTCCGCAGCCCTTTCGAAAGCTCTGCAGAGAGCCTTGTCGTCCGGCAAGAGCGGGCGGAAATAGAGCATTGCGGTTCCGCCGCAGACCATGCCTATGTCTCCGGGCAGATTGCTGTTGAGCTGAAATTCCCTTATCCTGCACTCAGGTCTGGCAAAAAGCTGCTTTGCCGTTTCGATTGCATTGAATTCCACGGCTCCGCCGCCGACTGTGCCCATAAGGCTTCCGTCTTCGAAGACAGCCATGCAGCTTCCCGGACCTGCCGGGGATGACCCCATGGTCGCAATTATAGTGCAGTATACGGACCTCTTGCCCTCTTTTAATGAATCTGACAGTTTTCTGTAGAAATCTCTCATTTTAAAGCACCTGTAAACTTGAGAATCGCTTCGAGGGCTCCGCCCCCTACTGCGAGTGCCTTATCCGATATGAACCCGCAGTAGGAAGCGTCGCCCCTCGGGTCCACGTCGCCGGCCTTCATTCCTTTGTGCACCGGCGTTCCGTCGGCCAGCAGCCCGCGAAGGGCGCCGTCTATGGTGCAGAGCATGGGCACGCCGCCCACTTCGCCGGCTGCATCGCCGGTCTTAACCATGTCGCCGATCTCGCGGATAGTATGGAATATGCCGTCGGCGGGAGCTCTCAGCACCCGCTCTCCGGCAAACCCGCCTATGTAGCCGGGAATATTTGTGTTCTCCGCGGCGGGTCCATCGTATATGGCGCGGCCAAGGTAATGGCCGCGTAAGGTTTCGATTACTGCGTGGCAATCCCTGCCGGCGCAGAAGCCCGGGCCGATGCCGATAACTACAGGAGCATCGCAGATAGTCGTTCCCAGGTTCTTCTTTGCAAGAATTGCATCGACAACTGCATCGGGCTTTACATCGCCTATTACCGATGCATCCGGATCTGCCATGACGGCTACGCAGCCGCTTTCAGCTATCTCCAGCGCCTTTGCAGAGGAGTCTGCCTTAACAGCTTTAATATCTTCCACGGTAAACTCTCCGTACCTTATAGCTTCGGAGAAGCACACCGTGCGCCTTATGGATGTGGGTCTTTCCAGATCCGTCATTACAATTTTAAAGCCGGCGCGGAAAAGCCTTGCAGCTATGCCGCTTGCAATGTCGCCGGCGCCTTTAATTACTATTAACATATTAAAATTCAAACCATTGTTTCTGCTGCAGATTGCCTGCAAAAACAGGCATGTCCAGCATACTCTTAACCATAAGCGCTCCGGGAAGGTTTTCTTCCGTGAGCCCGTTTAAAAACAGAACATCTGCAAGATTTTCCCCGCGGATAAGCTTCGCCGTACTTGCCGGAATAACGGTATCCCTTGCCGTGCAGTCTGCAAATCTGCAGAAGAGGTGCGGCCTGTGCACAACTTCCAGCGCAGGCTTTCCAAAGCACCAGAGCCCCATAAGGAGCACCGTCTTATTCGCGCATTTCGGGATAACCGGCTCCCAGCTTTTGTGGGCTTTAACCGGCAATCCTTTGGAACCGTCGGCTTCCACGATTACGTAGTCCGCCAGCTCTGCCAGCTTTTCGAAGGGTAGTTCCGGTGCAGATATCTTAGAAGTCTCCAAAGGAGTTCCCGTGCAGATGCAATAGGAACTCCTTAAGGATTTCGTAATATGTCTGCAGTATTCCTCTTCGTATTCGGAGCCCCTTTCCTCGTAAGCACCGGTTTCCCAGGCTGTAAAGGGTATATCTTCGAAGGGAAAAATCTTCGTGCTGGTCGTAAGGATAACCGTCCCCCGAGCCGAAAGCTCCTCTCCGAGAACCCGGAGCATGGTGGTTTTGCCGCCTCCGCCGATGATTGCGGTCACGCCCTTTTCGATTTTAAGAAGATCGCAGAGTTTTTCCATTATTACGTTAATTTACAGCTTTTCTTCCTTGCGGAGAGCTTCCATAACGCGTACGGGTGTAAACGGAATCTTGTTCATGAATACGCCTGTAGCCTGGTGGAGTGCGCCTCTGATTGCAGGAGCGAGGCCTACAACGGGAGGTTCGCCGATACCCTTTGCGCCGTAGGGTCCGAGGCAGTTGGGGTGTTCAACGATGATTGTTTCCAGGTTGGGAAGGTCCATTGCTGTGGGGATAAGGAAGTCGTGGTAAGTATGGTTCTTCATGCGGCCGTCCTTCATGAACTGTTCTTCCATGATGCTCCAGCCGATGCCCTGAGCCATACCGCCCTGCATCTGTCCTTCAACAGTGCTGGGGTTAATTGCCTTGCCTACGTCGCAGGCCAGAACGCTGCGGTCGATGGTGATTTCGCCTGTGCGTGTGTCTACGGAGAGTTCAACTGCACATGCACCGAATGTGAACGCATGCATCTGGTCGTATGTGCCGGTTTCGTTGCCTGTTACCTTGGGCGGGAACCAGCTGCCTACTGCTGCCAGGGGTACCTGGTCTGTGTAAGCTTCTACGATAGCCTGCTTAAGAGGCATGTTTTCTTCCGGGCGGCCCTTGCGGTAGATAGTACCGTTTTCGATGTAGAGGGCGTCTACGCCGGTCTTGAATGTATTCTTAGCAGCGTGTGTAAGGAATCTTTCTCTTAAGATCTTGCAGCCGTTGAGCACTGCGTTTCCTGCAAATACTGTGGATCTGGAGGATACGGTGGGGCCTGCATCCAGGGATGCTGCTGTGTCGGAAACGTCGATAAAGATGTCGTCTGCGGATACGCCGAGAGTTTCTGCTGCAATCTGCTTCATTGCAACCAGCAGGCCCTGTCCGAGTTCGCTCTGGGACATCATGATGTTGAAGGTGCCGTCCTGCTGAGCCTGTACTACGCAGTGTGCGCCGTCCGGTGAACCACCGGTACCGTTGCCGTACATGAAGCAGGAGATGCCCTTACCTCTCTTAATGGGGCTTGCGGGGTCGTTTACAATCTTTTCGTCCCACTTAATGGCTTCTGCAGCCTTGAGCAGGCATTCTTCCAGACCTACGCCTCTTTCTTCCAGGATAGCCTGGGTGCTGTGAGTGCGGTCACCGCCGTGAACGATGTTCTTAAGACGGAGCTCGAGAGGATCCATGCCCAGCTTATCTGCAAGCATGTCCATCTGGCTTTCCATGGCGAAAGCTGCCTGGGGTACGCCGAGACCGCGGAATGCGCAGCCGTAGGGGTGGTTTGTAAATACGGACTTGCCGATGCAGCGGCTTGTGGGAATCTTATAGGGGCCGCCGTTGTAGAAGGTCATTCTGTCGGGGATAAAGTCTACGGACATGTAAGCACCCTTGTCCAGGATGTCGTCTGCCATAATGCCCAGCAGGTTGCCTTCCTTATCTGCTGCGAGTCTGTGGTGAACGAAGGAAGCGTGGCGCTTTCCTGTGTTCTTAAAGACTTCGTCTCTTGTGAATTCGAAGACTACCGGACGGTTTGTAAGGCGGCAGAGAATGCCTGCGATGGCGCTTACGTCGTATGTGGAGTCTTCCTTGCCGCCGAAGCCGCCGCCTGCGATGCCGCCGATTACGCGGATTTTGCTAACGGGCAGGCCCAGAACGTGGCTGAGTTCTCTTCTTGCGTTCTGAACAGCGTGCTGGGGGCTGTGGATGATGATTCCGCCCTGGAAGTAATCCGGTTCAGCAATGCATACGTCCGGTTCCAGATAAGCGTGGTCTACCATGGGTGTTTCGTAGAAGTTGTCGATAATTACGTCTGCATTTGCGAAAGCAGCTTCTGCGTCGCCGTTGATAACCTGGTTTCTGCTGGAAACGGGGCTATTGCCGGAGTTGGGGTGGTTTGTATGAATTGCGGATACGGGGTCGTCTACGATTTCGCAGGGATCGTCGTATGCGGGCAGAGGTTCGTATTCTACCTTGATGAGCTTTACAGCTTCTTCTGCGATTGCGAGAGTTTCAGCTGCTACTGCTGCAACTGCATCGCCTTCGTAGTTAACCTTATCTACTGCGATGGCGGGCTTGTCTGCAACTACTACGCCGTAGCCGTTGTTTGTCCAGGAAGGAAGGTTCTTTCCTGTAAGAACGTAAGCAACGCCGGGGAGCTTTTCTGCTTCGCTTGCGTCGATGGAGACGATCTTTGCGTGGCCATAGGGCGGATAGAGAGCCTTAATGTGGAGCAGGTCGTTTCTGAAAACAGCCATGTCCGCTGCATATCTTGCTTCGCCTGTAACCTTGGCGATTGTGTCGGGTCTTACTATGCTTTTACCGATTACGTTATTACTCATTGTCCTTGCCCTCCCTCATACGCTTTGCTGCCAGGGAAATAGCTTCTACAATCTTCTGATATCCTGTGCAGCGGCAGAGATTGCCGGAAATTGCAACGCGGATGTCTTCTTCTGT
>JAKSSQ010000094.1 GCA_024403005.1 Clostridia bacterium
CTTGGATGCGGTTTCTTTGTTCTGCCTGACCCAATCGTCGGTGTTCTTCTTAATGCCTTCGATTACGAGGGCGGATTTCCATGCAAAAACAGAGGTAAAGAGTATGTAAACAAGGCCTCTTACTCCGCAGACTGCGTAGAAAAAGAGGTTTGCACACAAAATAAGCCCCCGTCTGCACTTCCTGGGGAGGCCGTAGTAAAGGCTTACGACTATTAAAATGAATAAAATGAACTTCAGAGAAGTAAAGCTCATATTCTATCTGTTTCCTTTAACAAAAAATAATCCATAATATTGTATAAAAAATCGCAGTAAATTTCACTACTCAGAGGTCCGTAAATCTTGAGAAATCCGCGGTTTTAATATACAATATTCACCGCGGCCCGGTGCAGAAGGGCCCTTTTGCTTTAGAGAAAGAGAACAGGACATTTTATGAAGAAAATAGAAGCAGACAGCGTAATATTCGATCTGGACGGAACCATGTGGGATTCTCTGGACGGGCTCACCAGAGCCTGGGACAGAATCGCAGGCGAGCACGGCTATCCGGGAGTTTTTACTTTCGAAGCCATGAAGGGCCTGATGGGCTTCACCGAGAAGGACATAGTCGATAAATATACGGAAGTTTTCGGCGAAGAAACCGGCCCAATCGTATCGGACTGCCTGGACCGCGGCGACGGATCCCTGGAAGAGGACTGCGTCGTAATTTACGAAGGCCTGGCAGAAACCCTGGCAGAGCTGAGCAGCAGAAAGTCTCTGTTCCTGGTGAGCAACTGCAAAACCAGCTACATGGACAGATTCCTGGACATTTCCGGCTGCAGAAAATACTTTACAAGCTGCGTATGCGAAGGCACTTACGGCATGCCTAAAGCAGAAAACATTATGCGAATCTGCAGCGATTTCGGCCTTAAAACTCCGGTTTACGTTGGCGACACCATAAAAGACGAAAAGGCTTCCCGCAAAGCAGGCGTGCAGTTTATCCACGCAAACTACGGATTCGGCACAGCAGAAGCTCCGGACGCAGTAATAAGCTGCATTACCCAGCTTTCCGACGTCGTAAAATAACCGCAGGATAATTTGTGAACGTTTTGTGAACTTTTACTGAAATAGTTATTGACAAAGCACAATGGCGGGGGTATTATTCGAATATATTCAAGAGAAACCGAAGAACGAGAATAGTAATCCGAAAGGTTCAACCTCATAGCTAGCTGCGGACGGTGGAAGCGCAGCAGGAAGCCTCGGACGAATGGACTCGAGAGGGCAGAGCGAAAGGAGCAATCCGAGTAGTAGCTGACGGGGACCTCACCCGTTATCAGGGAGGCATGTATGTAAGTATGTGGAAGTGAGAGGGCGCCATTGGCGTCAACTTGGGTGGTACCGCAGGATTCACATTCCTGTCCCAAAGAACATTTGGGGCAGGAATTTTTTTATTACCGCCTGACCCCCTCACAGTCAGTCGAAAAGGAGAAAGACAATGTTAAAGAAAATCACAGCAATCTTATTAGCACTCGCAATGGTATTTGCACTCGCAGCTTGCGGCGGCACAGCAGCTCCCGCAGCACCCGCAGACGACGCAGCAGTAACTTACAAAGTAGGTATCTGCAACTTCGTAGACGACGCATCCCTCAACCAGATCTGCGAAAACATCCAGAACCAGCTCCAGGCTATCGCTACAGAAAAGGGCGTAAATTTCGACATTATGTACGATAACTGCAACGCAGATGCTCAGGTTATGAACCAGATCATCTCCAACTTCATCGCAGAAGGCGTTGACCTCATGGTAGCAATCGCAACACCCGTAGCAATGGCTATGCAGGCTGCTACAGAAGACAACCAGATCCCCGTTGTATTCGCAGCAGTTTCCGACCCCCTCGCTTGCGGCGTAGTTGAAAGCCTCGAAGCTCCTGGAGCAAACATCACAGGTACATCTGACTATCTGGACACAAACTCCGTAATGAACCTCATCTTCGCTAACAACCCCGAAACAGCTAAGGTTGGTCTCCTCTACGACATGGGCCAGGATTCCTCCACAACAGCTATCGCAGCAGCTAAGGAATACCTCGCAGCTAAGGGCGTAGAAGCAGTAGAAGCAA
The DNA here is from genome assembly GCA_024403005.1 of Clostridia bacterium. Classification (GTDB taxonomy): domain Bacteria; phylum Bacillota; class Clostridia; order Peptostreptococcales; family Anaerovoracaceae; genus RUG11894. The sequence continues at coordinate 2,088 of JAKSSQ010000094.1, forward strand.
ACGGTACAACAACTCAGGAAGTTATGATGGCAGCTCAGAGCCTCATCGACTCCAAGGTAGATGCAATCTTCACACCTTCCGATAACACAATCATGACAGCAGAACTCTCCCTCTACGAAGTGCTCGCCGAAGCAGGAATCCCCCACTTCGCCGGTGCGGACTCCTTCGCTCTCAACGGCGCATTCCTCGGCTACGGCGTAGACTACGCTAACCTCGGCGTAGAAACAGCTAACATGGTTGCTTCCATCGTAATCGACGGTGCAGACCCCGCAGCAACACCCGTTATGACATTCGACAACGGTACAGCTACAGTTAACACAGAAATCTGCGAAGTACTCGGATACGACTACGAAGCAGTTAAGGCTTCCTTCGACGGTCTCTGCACAAAGGTTGTAGAAATCCAGACAGCAGAAAGCTTCTAATCTATAAGCTATTACTTAAAACCATAGGAGAAACCCAAATGAGTTTATCCTCGATAATAACGCTCGGACAGACAGCTTTAGAGCTGGGCCTTATCTGCGGTTTAACCGTACTGGCGCTGTTCCTGAGTTACAAAATGCTTAATGTATGCGACCTTTCTACAGACGGGTGCTTTACATTAGGTGCGGCAGTCGGCGCAGCAGTAGCGCTGGCAGGCCATCCATATTTATCGATAATAGCAGCAATGACAGCCGGAGTACTCTCCGGCTTTGTCACTGCTGTGCTGCAGACCCGCATGGGCATCGATTCCCTGCTGGCCGGTATTATTGTGAACACAGGGCTTTATTCAATAAACATTGCGGTCATGGGCGGTGCATCCCTGCTTAACATGAACAAATGCGACACCGTGTTCACCAAGATGAAGTCCGTTCTGGACGGCACAGCCCTTGTAAGCTGGCACAAGATGATAGTGGCTGTTATAGCTGTTGCCGCAGTTATAATATTCCTGTCCCTGTTCCTTCGCACAAGGCTCGGCCTTTCCATAAGAGCTACCGGCAACAATCCGGACATGGTTAAGTCTTCTTCCATAAATCCGATATTTACAACGACTGTAGGCCTTTGCATCGCAAATTCCTTTACAGGTCTTTCCGGCTGCCTTATGGCTCAGTACCAGAAATCCGTAGACATTAACATCGGTACAGGCATGGTTACAATCGCTCTGGCATCCCTGCTTATCGGCAATGTATTCTTCGCAAGAAAGAGCATTCCCGTACAGGCCTGCGGTGCCGTATTCGGATCCTTCCTGTTCCGCCTCGTTTATACAATCGCCTTGCGCATGCACATGCCGGCATTCATGCTTAAGCTCATCTCTTCTGTTATCGTTATCATTGCGATCGCAGGTCCGTACTTTAAGACTCAGATGCCGATTATCAGGCGCAGAATGCAGATAAACAGCAGAAAGGAGGCCAGGTAATGCTTTATATTAAGAACGTTACAAAGACCTTCAACAAGGGCACAGACGACGAAAAACTGGCTATCGACAACATGAATTTCCACGTTAAGCCGGCGGATTTCATTACGATTATCGGCGCTAACGGCGCAGGCAAATCCACTCTGTTCAACCTTATCTGCGGCACATTCCTCTCCGACTGCGGCACTATCGAACTGGACGGCCAGGACATTACAATGGCTCAGGAATTCATCCGCGCAAGATCCATCGGAAGACTGTTCCAGGACCCCATGAAGGGCAGCGCTCCCGGGCTTTCCATCGAGGAAAACCTCACCCTGGCAGCAGGCCACGGCGGCTGGTTCTCTTCTGTAAGCAAAGACGACAAGCAGCGCTTCCGCGAAGCTCTTTCCCTGCTGGGAATGGGGCTGGAAGACCGCATGAAGCAGCCCGTAGGGCTTCTTTCCGGCGGACAGAGACAGGCTTTAACCCTTATGATGGCTACGCTGAACCCGCCCAAGCTTCTGCTTCTGGATGAACACACTGCAGCGCTGGACCCCGGTACTGCTGAAAAAGTACTGGAAATTACGAAGAAAATCGTGGCAGAAAACAATCTTACCTGCCTTATGATTACTCACAACATGCAGTCCGCGCTGGATCTGGGCAACAGAACCATCATGATGGACCACGGCAGAATTATCTTCGATGCAGAAGGCGAAGAACGCTCCGGCCTCACTGTTCAGGACCTTCTGGACAAGTTCCGCGAGAACTCCGGCAAGGCTCTGGACAACGACAGAATGATGCTCGTATAAAGAAAACTAAGACGGCTCGATTGCAGCCGTCTTTTTTAGTGCGTTCGGATGCCTGCGGCAAGACCCCGAGCGCTTGAATTCTTATAATTTATGTGCTAAAATTCCTTTGGTTTTTAGAAATGCATCGGCTGGGGGAGCGCCCTGACGATTGCGATCAAAAAAGATGACTAAAACCAGATTGCGAGGGAGCCCGTGTTCCGGGTTGAGAGGGTCCCAGTAAGGACCGACCGCCCAGCTGCCGCTGCGCTTTTAGCGTGTCCGCGGCAGACAGCCGTCTGCTTGCAAGTCAGTTGGGTATATACCATGGCGGCATGTACCTTTTTTGATTTCCGGCAGAAATAGTATTTTTCCGGAGGTAAAAACATGGAAAACAAGAAACTTAATTCAAGAACCGGATTCTCCAGAATCCTGGCAGTGCTCATGGTTATCGCAATGCTTGCAGTAAGCTTTACAGCATGCGGTTCCAAGGCAGAAGAACCCGCTGTAAGCGAAGGCCCCAAGGAAATCGCAAGCCTCAAGATTGCATTTTCTCCCTATGCAGATGCCGACGTAATTACAGAATCCACAGAACCCCTCGAACAGCTCCTTAAGGATAAGCTGCAGGAAAAGGGCTACACAGTAGGCGATGTTGACATGTCCGTAAGCACAAGCTACACAGCTGTAGGCGAAGCTTTAAGTGCAGGCAGTGCAGACATTGGCTTCATGTCCAGCGCTAACTATATCCTTTTCTCCGATGATGCAGACGTTCTCGTAACAGCCCTCAGAAAGGCCATTAACAAGGACTCCCTGAACCCCGCAGACTGGAACGACGGAACTATTGAAGAATACACAAGCGACCTCAGCACATACTATCGCTGCATCGTTCTCGCAGGCCCCACAGAAAAGGGCAAGGAACTGGCAGCAAAGGTTAATGCAGGCGAAGAACTCACATGGGAAGACGTAAGCACAGCTAACTGGGCTGTTCTCGAACCCACATCCTCTTCCGGCTACATTTATCCCTGCCTCTGGCTGCAGGATAAGTTCGGAAAGAGCATCAGCGATCTGCCCAACGTAATGCAGCTGGATTCCCACTCCTCTCTTATCGCAAGACTGGCAGCAGAGCAGGCAGACATCGTTACATCCTACGCACACATCCGTATTAAGAACGCACCCATCTGGGGCTCCGACCTGGGCGGCGAAGGCGAAATGGCAGACGCTACAGCAGTTATCGGCGTAACAGACGGAATTGTTAACGACCTTGTTGCATACAGCAAGACTTCTGATACAATGGCAGATGAAGCATTCCGTACAGCAGTAGGCGAAGCTTTAATCGAAATCGGCCAGACAGAAGAAGGCAAGGAAATCATCAGCGTATTCAGCCAGGTTGGCTACGCATGGGGTAAGGACTCCGACTACGACGTAACACGCAAGGCAGACGCACTCCTTAAGGAACTCACTAAGTAGATTGAGTTCGGGCAGCTGGTTGACCCAATGCGGCTTTGCCCGGAAAAAAGATATTAAAGGATTTTTATGCAGCTTGAAGTTAAGCACATTAAAAAAACATACAATGGAAAGACAGAGGCGTTGAAAGACGCCTCTTTTTCCGTAGAAAAAGGAAGTTTTGTTTCCCTGCTGGGCCTTTCCGGAGCAGGGAAATCCACGCTACTCCACGTTATAAACGGATCGCTTAAGGCGGACGGCGGCGAGGTCTATGTAGACGGCCAGTGCCTTACATCCGCACGCGGCAAAAAGCGTAAAGCCATACAGAAGACAATCGGGTGCATCTACCAGGATTTCTGCCTGGTGGAAAATTCAACCGTTCTGCAGAACGTATTAAACGCGTGCCTTGGCGAAATGGGTTTGGCTGCAGGCCTTCTGGGCCTTTTTGGCGCTGACCGCAATGTCAAAGCCCTGCAGCTTCTGGAATCCGTAGGTCTTGCAGATAAGGCCTGCGAAAGAGTTCGCAATCTTTCCGGCGGGCAGAAGCAGAGAGTTGCAATCGCAAGAGCTTTAATGCAGGACCCGTCCATTATTCTAGCAGACGAACCGGTAGCGTCTCTCGACCCGGTTACAGGCCGCCAGATCCTGGAAATCCTTAAATCCCTGCAGACGGAAAAGGGCATATCCGTTTTAATGAACTGCCATAGTCCTGAAACTGCGGCGGAATTTTCCGACCGCATTATCGGCCTGGCAGGTGGCTACATAGTCTTCGACGGCGCAGCTTCCGAGCTTACGCAGGCCGTCCTTACGGACATCTACAAGGGTGACCCCAATTCAGAACTTAACAGCGAGGAAACAGCCGAATGAAGAGCGAACGCCTGCGGAAAATTTTAATATTCGCGGCTTTTGCCTTTTTTGTGGTGCTTTCCTACGCCTTTACAGGCTGCGATGCCGGATATTTCTGGCAGAGAAGAGCCCACCTTGCGGACATCGTAACCAGGATGTTCCCGGTGGATGAAAACTACTTCTCGTCTTTATCCGCAGCCATGCTGGTGACTGTCCGCATGGCGGTCGCAGGCAGCGGAGCAGGGGCAATCCTCGCTCTTATCGCAGCGCCTTTCTGCGCTTTTGGATTCGATAATCCGAAGGGCTTAAGGGTGTTTCTGCGCGGGTTCATACAGGTTTTGAGATCCTTCCCGACCCTTATTACGGCTCTTACAGCCACGTACATTTTCGGACTCGGCACGTTTTCCGGCTTTCTTGCCATCGCGATTTACACCTTTGCGGTTGTTGCAAGGCTCACTTACGAAGACGCAGAAAACGCCGGAACCAAGGCATATAAAGCTCTTCGGACTTCCGGAGCAGGCCACGCGGTAAGCTTCGGCAGGGCGGTGCTTCCGGAAATCCTGAGTTCCTATCTTACCAACGTTCTTTATCTTCTTGAGACCAATATACGCCA
>JAKSSQ010000095.1 GCA_024403005.1 Clostridia bacterium
CCGCAGTTCCCGTAAAGGAAGCAGTTCGCCGAGAAGAACTTAAGAAAGAAGAGCCCAAGAAGGACGAACCCGAACAGAAGAAACTTCAGGAAGAACAAAGAGCGGCAAAGACCGAAAAGGAAGACGGCCTGGATGCTCTGCTGGATACAGCAGACGAAGAAAAAGAAGACAGAGAAGTTGAGAGAAGAAGACGTCACGGATTCTTAACCTTCATCCTCATCTTAATAATCCTTGCAGCACTCGCTGTAGGCGGTTCCATTGCTCTTAAGATTTTTGCACCCGATGCAGAAATCACAAAGAAGACTACCCAGATCGAAGAGACCATAATGGGAACCATCAACGGAATTATTAACAAGGGTGAAAAAGAACCTGCAGATGACCCCGTGGACACCGGAGCTTCCGAACACTCCTACGATTTTAACGGAGCAGTAAGTTCTGTAAACGTTAATATCGAAAAGGTGGAAGAAAACCTCCGCATCGCTTACAACCCGGATAAGTATTACACAGTAAGCGGTCTCGGTTCCTCCAAGCTGGTAGAAGACCCGGCAGAAAAGGAGCTCATCTGCAAAACTCTCGTCGCATATAACAGCAGCTGGATCGATTACGTAAACGGCACAAGCACAGAATGCCTGGACTACCTTAAGGCAGACGGCGCAGCTTACAGAAGTGCTGCAAATTACGACAAGATCGGCCAGATCACCGAAGTATTCAAGAGCCTTGAAGTCGGTGAAATGCGCAGGAGCGGTGATTCCTTCTACGCCTTCTCCAGAGAAGCTATTAACGTAACTTCCACGGACGAAGACGGTACCACCAAATCCGCTGACGCAGTCAGCACCATGATTTACGAAATGGTAAAGATCGGTGAATCTCTCAAAATTGTAGCTTACTATTCTGTAGACTAGAGGGTAAGAATGAAAATAAGAGATTCCAGAAAAACTAAAAATAGGGGCGCAAAACTACAGATAGTGCTTTGCGCCCTCGTTTTATTAGGTGCATTGGTATATGCATTAACAGATTTCCTTACGGATCTGCTGTGGTTCAGAGAAGTGGGTTATGTTTCCGTATTCCTTACTGAAATCTGGACCAAGGTAAAGCTGGGCATTCCCACCTTTATCGTGATCGCAATGCTCATGCAGCTCTTCCTTTCCCTGCTTAAGAAAAGCTTCCTTAAGAAAGCGGACTATAAGCTTACGGAAGAAGACAGCAAGAAAACTCGCAAGGTCGGCATCGTGCTGAGCGTTGTGTTCAGCGTACTTATTACCGTGTCTACAATCTCCGGCCTCTGGTGGCAGATTCTGCAGTTCATAAATGCTACAGAATTCGGAGTTAACGACCCGCTCTACGGAAACGACATCGGTTTCTACGTATTTAAGCTGGAATTCCTGCAGGCATTAAACGCTTCCGCTCTGCAGATTGCAGGCGCTTTGCTGGTTTCCACACTTATTTACTATGCGGTTTTAATCGGTATTTCTACTGGCAAAGAAGGCATATTTAAGGATGGCGACCGCGAAGCAGAAACGCTGGAATACGACATTCCCAGCGAAGAAAGCGAAGACCCGCGCCGCAAGGTTATTAACCTCTTTACAAAGGGCGCAGGCCGCAAGACTGTTTCCACTCCCGACCAGGAAAAGCTCAAGAAGACCGGCAAGGCTATCCTCACCGTTGCAGGCAATCAGATCTGCCTCCTCGGCGTAATAGTATTCGTGCTTATCGGTCTGCATTTCCTGCTGGCAAGGTTCAACCTGCTTTACAGCGGCACAGGCGTTGCTTACGGCGCAGGCTATACGGACATTAACGTTACGCTCAACATGTACAGAGCCCTGATTGCGCTCACCGCGGTTTCCGCAGTGCTCTTCGTGCTTGCTCTTAAGAAAAAGAGCATTAAGCTCGGCGCAGCAGGCCCCATTCTTATGTGCGTTGTCTTCGCAATCGGTACGGTTATTACCGGCGTTGTGCAGAACATTATCGTTGCTCCTGACGAAATCAACAAGGAAAGCAAGTACCTGCAGAACAACATCGACTACACCAGAATGGCCTACAATCTGCAGGACATCGAAGTTAAGGATTTCTCCGCAAACGGCCGCATGGACATCGTAGACGTTCTGGAGAACATGGGAACCCTGTCCAACATCCGTATTAACGACTTCGACCCGGCTAACCAGTTCTACAACCAGACCCAGTCCATCCGTTCCTACTACACGTTTAACGACGTAGACGTAGACAGATACATGGTTAACGGCGAGTACACCCAGGTGTTCCTCTCTGCAAGAGAAATCGACCAGAACAGAATCGAAAACCAGTGGCTCATTAACCACCTTAAGTACACCCACGGCTACGGAATTACCCTTTCCAGAGTGGACAAGGTAACTGCCTCCGGCCAGCCGGACATGCTTATCGACAGCATTCCTCCCGTTTCCGAAGTTGCTGAAATCCAGGTAACACGCCCGGAAATCTACTTCGGCGAATCCACAAACGGATACGTAATTACAAATACAAGCGAATCCGAATTCGACTATCCCAGCGGTGAATCCAATATGTACTGCACCTACGAAGGCACAGCAGGCATTAACCTGTCCCCCTTCAACAGGCTGCTCTTCGCCATAAGGGAAAGATCCTTAAAGATGCTTGTTTCCACAAACATCAATTCCGGATCTAAGATTCTTATCTACAGAAACATCGTGGACAGAGTGGAAAAGATTGCCCCGTTCCTTACTTACGACGACGATCCCTACGTAGTTGCTGCAGACGGCAGAATCTACTGGATGATAAATGCATACACTACAAGCAGCTATTATCCTTACTCTGAACCGATTAAGGACAATGTAAACTACATCCGTAACTCCGTAAAGGTAGTTATCGATGCATATAACGGCGACATATCCTTCTACATCTGCGACGAAAACGACCCGCTTGCGGCTACGCTCTCCAAGATTTATCCGGGTATGTTCCACGCCATGGAAGAAATGCCCGAAAGCCTTAAGGCACACGTGCAGTACCCCAATGCCATGTTCCTTATCCAGGCAGAAGTCTTCCAGAAGTACCACATGACAGACGTGGCAGTCTTCTACCAGAACGAAGACAAGTGGTCCATCGCAAACGAATTCTACGGCCAGTCCGAAACTGCAATGACTCCGAACTACTTCATAATGAAGCTGCCCGGAGAAGACGAAGTTGAATTCGTAAGTTCTCTGCCCTACACGCCCAGCGGCAAGAACAACATGACAGGCCTCTTAATGGCCCGCTCCGACGGAGACAATTACGGAGAATTAATCCTCTACCGCATGCCCAAGGACAGAACGATCTACGGCCCGGCACAGATCGAGGCCCAGATTAACCAGGATGCGGAGATTTCCAAGGAATTCTCCCTCTGGAACAACTCCGGTTCCAAGTACAGCAGAGGCAACCTCTACGTACTTCCCGTTGCAGACTCTCTCCTTTACGTTGAACCAATCTATCTGGAATCTTCCAGCGGAAGCCTTCCGGAAGTAAAGAGAGTAGTAATGTACTACGGAGACAAGGTCGCTTACGAAAGCACTCTTGCAGAATGTCTCGACAGTCTGTTCGGCAAGGGCGCCGGTGACCCACTCAACACAGAAAATCCAATAGAAGCCGGCCGCGAAGCCGCAGCTATCATAGCAGCCGGCGGTATTCAGCCTCCCGCAATAGATCCAGGTATCGAGATAGACCCGGATAAACCCCCGCAGCCCGATGGGGGCGATGATAACTATTTAGAACTGGCAAATGAAGCTTACGAAAAAGCTATGGAATATCTCGAACTCATGAAAGAATATCTGGACAAAGCGTCAGAGGAAGGAATATAGAAAATGTTAGAAAGAATGTTATTTAATCTGCCCAAGGGCAGCCACGACAAGGAATCAATCAGAACAGCTCTGGAGGCTCATCCCGAAGTACAGTTCGTGAGCCTCTGCGGAGCAGACATCCTTGGCAACGACACAGACGAAAAGATTCCTGTAAGGGTAATGCTGGAAGACATCGAAGGCTTCCTTACAGAAGGCGTGCAGACAGACGGTTCTTCCGTACTTCTGCCCAAGATTGCAGATATCTCCAACGCTAAGGTAGACATCGTACCCGACTTGGACTGCAACTGGTATGTAGATTACAACTTCAGAAACATCGACGACAGAACAGGTCTGCCCGTTGGTTCACTGAGAATCCCCGCATATCTTAGACACAACGGAATTCCCGTTGGTTCAAGAAGCGTTCTCAAGAAGGGCCTGGAAGTGTTCAAGAAGGAATTCGTAAGAATCCTTAAGGACAATCCGTACGTATTCGAATACCTGCCCATCGACAGCGTAGACGAAATCGAAGAAGTAACCATGACATCTGCAACAGAAATGGAATTCTACGTAAAGACTCCCCACGAAGTTGCAGATAAGGACAGACTCCACACATCCCAGGAACTCAAGGAACAGTACTGGAAGAGAACTGTAGGCCCTGTTCGTACAGCTCTCGAAAGAACAATCTGCCTGCTGGAACACTACGGCTTTAAGGTAGAAATGGGCCACAAGGAAGTTGGCGGCGTTAAGCCGACACTGGAATCCGGCGGCGGCTTCGAACACATCATGGAACAGATCGAAATCGACTGGAAGTACGCTGACCCCATTCAGGCTGCAGACAACAACCTTACAATCAGACACATCGTTAAGGACGAATTCAGATACCACGGTCTGGACGTAACCTTCATGGCTAAGCCGGTAGAAGGCGTTGCAGGCAGCGGCAAGCACACTCACCTCGGCGTAGCTTGCAAGCTCAAGAACGGCAAGACAGTTAACCTGTTTACCGCTCTGGATCCGGAAAAGGACTACATGAGCCCCGTAGGTTACGGCGCACTCATGGGCCTGCTCAAGAACTACGAAGTAATCTCTCCGTTTGCTAACTGCACAAACGACGACTTCAACAGACTTAAGCCCGGTTTCGAAGCTCCCGTTTCCATCGCTACATCCCTCGGCCACAGCGTAGAGCACCCGACAAGAAACAGAACAGTTCTTGCAGGCCTCATCCGTGACAATCACAATCCTCTGGCTACAAGATTCGAGCTCAGAGCACCTTCTCCCAAGAGCAATGGCTACCTGGTAGAAATGGCCGGTTTCATGGCTATTCTCGACGGTATCGAAGCAGCTCTCAAGGCAAAGAAGACTCCGGAAGAACTCTGCGCATCCATCTCCAAGGAATACGGAACTCCCGACTTCTATCTGGATACAGACAGAATCTACAGAGCAGAAAACAACATCTTCCAGGATTACTCCACAGAAGAAAGAAACAAGCTCTTCGGCGTATCTCCCAAGACTGCATGGGAAAACCTCTGCGCTTTCGACAAGTATCCCGAAAAGACTGCAGTTCTCATGAGAGGCGACGCTCTTACAGCTCTGGAACTGGATTCCTTCAAGACTGCAGCTGTTGAACAGTGGGCAATGTCCATGCACGACAGACTCATCGGAAAGATGTTCGACGAAGTTTCAGACCGCAAGAAGGCTCACAATGACGATTGCTGCTCACGCGTAGATGCAGCTCGCTGGGAAGAAATCCGCAAGATGAGAATCGAAATAGCAAAGGATACATCTGCAGGTCCCAGCCTCCTTACACAGCTGAGCGACGCTCTGGATGCAGAAGATTACGACAAGGCTTCCGAAATGCAGTTTGCAATCTCCGAAAAGATCGGTGAACTGGATAAGAAGTACAAGATTTACAGAAATAATATTCTCGATTAATTAAAGGGCGGAGTTTACTCCGCCTTTTTCGAAAGGAAAACAGAATGGCTCTTGATATTAAAGTCGGAGATACAGTTACATTAAAGAAAAAGCATCCCTGCGGAGGCTTCGAATTCAAGCTTATCCGCGTAGGTGCCGAATGCAAAGGCGAATGCTGCAAGTGCGGAGGCATTATAGAAATGCCCAGAAGACGATTTGAAGTATCTATTAAATCAATAAATAATTTTTAGTTTTTTTGTGGAATTTCACAAATTCTACACATTGCAGTATTATAGTATAATTGTAATCAGTAGCAAGGCAGGGAGGACCCCCTTGAACCTCCCTGGTAGTTTTCCTTCTATACAACAAGATACACACATCCGGTAAAGACGACCCTTTCGGGTCGTCTTTGCTTTATATCCAAAAAGATTTGGAATATAATATTCGTGTAAGAAGCGGCCCAAAAGCGGGGCTGTTTATCGAAAGAGGTGCATTATGTACGAAGAATTAAAAGAAATTATAGATAAAGCGCAGAACATAGTATTTTTCGGCGGCGCAGGCGTTTCCACCGAAAGCGGAGTTCCCGACTTCCGCAGCGAAAACGGTCTGTACAATGCTCAGCAGAACTACGGAAGAAGTCCGGAGGAAATGCTCTCCATAGATTTCTTCGAAAGACACACGGATATCTTCTACGATTACTATAAAAAGAACCTCATAGCCACCTGGGCAAAGCCTAACAAGGCACATCTGGCTCTGGCTAAGCTGGAAGAAATGGGTAAACTCTCCGCAGTAGTTACCCAGAACATAGATGGTCTGCACCAGGAAGCAGGAAGCAAGAAGGTCTACGAGCTCCACGGCTCCGTGCTCCGCAATTCCTGCCTGCACTGCGGCAAATCCTACAGCCTGGATTATATTATGGACGAAGAAAACTGCAAGAACGGTGTGCCCAGATGCAGCTGCGGCGGCGTTATTAAGCCCGATGTAGTGCTCTACGGAGAAATGCTGGACGAAGACTGCGTAAGCGGTGCAACCAGAGCGATCTCCAAGGCAGACGTGCTCATAATCGGCGGCACATCCCTGGTGGTTTATCCTGCAGCAGGGTTTGTTCACTACTTTAAAGGAAACAAGCTGGTTGTGCTCAATAAGTCCGAAACCGCTGCCGACGCAAAGGCAG
>JAKSSQ010000096.1 GCA_024403005.1 Clostridia bacterium
TGCGTAACCTCGTAACAAACTTCGTATACTCCGCAAGAGGCGAAGAAGTTACACATTCCGTAGTTGCAGGCAAGGTTATCATGAGAGACCGCAAGCTGGTTGCAATCGACGAACAGGAATACATCGACGCTGTAAGAGAATGCCCCGCTGCAATCGGCGAAAGAGCTGCAGAAGAATGGTACGGCCTCGACGGCATCAACAACAAGTACATGAAGGAAGGCAAGCTCTAAGCTTGCTCCTTTATGCATAGCAATTGCTGAAAGACAGTTTTTTCGTGCGTTCTTGATATATTTAGCATGCTATGATAGATTATAATTGGATGTGAATCCACGCATTATTATCATTTTATTATCATTATTCATTCCTTTTTGGAGGTATCAGAATGAAAAAAGTTGACATGATAGTTAAGGCTCCTCATTTCTACACAATGGAAGGTGAAGGCGTTGGCTATAAGACTGGCGTTGCAATGATCGTAAATGCAGGCAAAATCGAAGGTTTTGCAGACGCTGCTACTGTTGACAGCGAATACAAGGCAGACGAAGTTATGGATCTCAAGGATCACGTAATCTTCCCCGGTCTCATCGACGCTCACATGCATACACAGGACAACTGCTTAAGAGGTCTCGCACAGGACTCCAATAACTGGATGATGCAGGCTCTTCAGCCCTTCATGAACGCTGCTACACACGAAGATAAGGTTAAGGGCAGCAGAGTTGCTACTATCGAAGCTATCAAGGCCGGTACAACATGCCTTGGTGACTACAATCAGGAAGTAGATACATGCGCAGAATTCATCACAAAGGTTGGCGCAAGAGGTAACCTTGCTCCCATGTTCCGCGCAGCTTTAAGAAAGATTTATATGCCCGGCGAACTCTATGAATTCGACGACGAAATGGGCGAAAGAGAAATGGCTGAAAACATTGAATGCTACAACAGATGGCATAACAAGGGCAACATCCGTATTCTCTTCGGACCCCAGGGTGCAGACTTCATGAGCCCCGAAATGCTCCTCAAGGCACAGAAGGCTGTTAAGGAAAGAAAGACAAAGATGCACCTCCACGTTCAGCAGGGCGACAGAGAAACATATCAGATCGTAAAGAGATACGGCAAGAGACCCACACAGTTCCTGGACGAACTGGGAATCCTGGACAAGGATCTGATTGCTGTTCACCTCACAGACTGCAACGATGACGAAACAAGAGTTATCGCTAAGTCCGGCGCAGGCATGATCGTTAACCCCGCATCCATCGGTATTATCGACGGCGTAGTTTGCCCGTCCTTAGTATTCCAGGAAGCTGGCGGCATGTGCGCTCTCGGTTCCGACCAGGCACCCGGAAACAACTGCCACAACATCATCCACGAAATGAAGAACGTTTGCCTCTTCAACAAGATCAAGTACGGTAACCCCGAAATTATGCCCGCTTGGAAGGCACTGAGAATGGCTACAATCGAAGGCGCTAAGGCTATCGGCGTAGACGACGTTTGCGGTTCCCTCGAAGAAGGCAAGAGCGCAGACTTCATCGCAGTATCCCTCAACTTCCCCAGCATGCTGCCCGTTTACACATACCCCATGCGTAACCTCGTAACAAACTTCGTATACTCCGCAAGAGGCGAAGAAGTTACACACTCCGTTGTTGCAGGTAAGGTTATCATGAGAGACCGCAAGCTCGTAAACATCGACGAACAGGAATACCTGGATGCACTCAAGGAAGTTCCCGCTCCTCTCGGCGAAAGAGCTGTAGACGATTGGACAGGCCTCAATGGTATCAACAACAAGTACATGAAGGAAGGCAAGCTCTAATATGCCCCATATGAGTGAAGTTGAGCTGAAAAAAGCGCTTCGAATATTTCTGTGTGCGGTTTTCTGCTACGGTATCGTAGAAGGATTCAGTTTAAATATCTACTCAAACTATTTCAAAGATGCATATAACGTAAGCGACCAGGTAAGGGGATGGATAGAGACTCCGAGAGAATTCCCGGGCGTGCTCTGCATGTTCTACCTGCCTGCGCTTGCGATGTTTTCGGACGTTAAACTGGCCAGATTCGGTGCAGTTGCCTGCGGCATAGCCATGGTCCTTATGGGGTTCATTCAGCTGCCGTTTGCTGCCATGATCGTAATACTGTTTGTGTTCTCCTTTGGGTCACACACTTATTACCCCATGGAAAACTCCATCGGACTTGCCATAGCCAGCCAGTCGAAAGACGTGGGAGCCATTTTAGGTAAGATTAAGGCTGCAAACCAGGTTGCATATTTCTTTGCTGCTTCCTGCGTTTTCGTCTTCTTCCGCAGCGGCTTTTTCGACTTTACGGCGCCGGTTAAGAGGCCTTTCGTCTTCGCTGCAATCGCATCCGCCGCAACGGCTCTGTGCCTTACAAAGCTGCAGAAACCGCTGGAATGGATGCCTGCGAGAGAAAAGGGCAAGCTGGTAATTAAGAAAGAATTTAACGCCTACTATGCATTAACGTTTGCTTACGGCATTCAGAAGCGCATTCGCTTCGTATTCGGTCTGTGGGTATTTACCCAGCTTCTGGACAAGAAAGCGGACTTTACCGCAGTTCTGATGATCGCATCCGCAATCGTCGGCATTATTTCTTCTCCTTATGCAGGAAAACTGCTGGATAAGCTGGGCCAGAAGAGAGCCATTATCTGGGAAGGCATCTACATGCTGGTTGTCTTTGTCGTATATGGCTTCCTGGCTAAAGGTTTCAATACCGGAAGCCTTGAACTCACCACAGGCCTGCTGTACTTCTCCATATTTATTTTCGTGGCTGCGGACATGACCAAACTGTTCGAAGTATTCCACAACTTTACGATGGGTACGCTGGCTCTGGATACAAAGGACATTTCTCCGACTCTTACGGTCGGCCAGGCTATCGACCACCTCATGGCCATTACACTTTCACCGGTGTTCGGCTACATGTGGGCAAAGCTCGGACCTGAAAGCGTTTTCTGGACCTGCGCAGCATTCTCCATTGTGCAGTTCGTCGTAGCTGCAAAGCTCCCTGATAAAGCCGAATAATCGCCCGATTAAGAGGTTTTCTGTAAGGAAACGATGAATTAATCAAAAATAAGAAAACTCCGCTGAAAAGCGGAGTTTTTTGTGTGTATGGGGTTATTGCGGATTGGCGGCTACGCGTGCTTCTTAATCTTGCCTGCAGTGTAGATTATGCCTGCCATGCCGATCGCAGCGGTAACGAAGGATACTAAAAGCAGCATTTTTGCACCGGAGGCGTCCAGAATAATGCCGCCGAATACGCTGGCAAAGATGCCTGAAATCGTGGTGGCTGTAGTAAAGAGGGCCTGTCCTTTAACTGCTTCGCCTTTTCTCATCATTTCGTTAATGAACGCAACCACTGCCGGGAAGAACAGGGAGAAGGAGAAGAGGTGGAAGAACTGAGCCAGGTAGAGGCCAGTAACGGTCTTGGCCATCATCATGGTGAGAATTTTGAGCGTGAAGTTTGCTGCGCCGAATTTCAGCAGGAATGCGCTGGAAAATCTGGCGTTTATTTTGGTGAACACCAGCAGAACAGGAACTTCAATCATGGCCATAATGGAAAGAATTCTGCCCATATCCACTGAATTTCCGCCGGCTTCCGTAACAATCTGGAACATAAAGGTGTTTACGACTGCGTTCTGGAAGTAGAGGAAGACTACGAAGATATTCATAAGGGTGAACATTCCGTTGGAGCGTATGAACTCAATCAGGTTGATGTCTTCAGCATCTTCTTCGGCAGGTGCTTTGGGTGCAGCTGCTTCTGAAAATTCTGCGGATTCGGAAGATTCCGGGCTTGCGGATGCACTCTGAGATTTGTTATATGCGCAGGCTGCTTTAAAGGATTTCTTCATTAAAGCGAATACGCTGAAGAGCAGTGCAAGGGTAATTAAGCCTGCAGGGGGCAGGGTTTCCGGACCGAATTTGTCCACGAGGCTTCCCATAATTACCATTACGATGGAATAGCCTACGCTTCCGCCGGATCTGCAGAGGCCGAAGTTAATGCTGCAGCCGCTTTCCTTAAGCTTTCTGGAGAAGGAATTCATGATGGGCTGCAGGGACAGCTGCCATGCGTAAGCCATAACGTATACCGCCCACAGGGCTGCAGATCTTCTTCTGAAGATTAAGAGGCCCATGCAGGAGACCATCATGGCGATGGCTGAAATTTCCGCAACCGTAATTGCATCGAATCTTTTGGATCTGTCCGCAACGTCTGCGATTAAAGGCTGCAGAAATACCGAAGCGATGTTTGCTGCCGCGAGGATAATGCCTATTTCCGAATTTGTATAGCCTCTTCCAAGGAGAAATGCGGAGGAAAAGCTTGCAATTACTGCATAAAAGCCCCAATAGAGGGCATAAGAGCCTAAATATTCACCGTTTAACTGAATTCCGTAGTGCTTCATATATTAGTCATTTTTCTTAAATTTGTCGTTCTTTTTGGGTTTTAAGGGGGCGCGTTGGGTCACAGAATTGCGGTCAGCAGCAGGTAATAGCCGATTGCGCCGGCTGCCATGAGTACCGCGATCGGGATCATGCGCTTTGTAATTTCGCCGAAGGGCACGCCGTAATCTTCCGATACGATATGGATGCATATGTGGGTCGGGGAGAAGTTCATGGCGATGTAGCTGAATGTGTTCAGCAGCACGGCCAGGGGCATGCCGGAGCCGGGGATGGCTGCGTAGGCCATGGATGTGAACATGGCGCTGGTCGCGTCGGAGCCGACCACGAAGGGCGATATAAAGAAGAGGGCCGCGAAGATAAGGAAGGCCGGCACGGGGATCGAGGAGAGAACCTTGGGGAGTTCATCGGTGACCCCGCTCATCTTGAGCACAGATTTGAGCACCATTATAAGGTAAGTGCTTGCGAGAACGTTGCCGTTGAAGGCTTTCTTAAGGAGTTCGGGCATCTCTGAGGGTTTGAATTTATACACGAAGAGCATGAGCACAATGGCCAGAACTTCGGAGAAAAGCACGGTGCGCTTGAAGGCCAGGACCAGCACGATGATGAGCAGCAGAGCCCAGAGGTGCTGGAAAAGTCCTTTTACTTCGGCTGTCTTGTTTTTGCAGGGCGGAAGGCCGGTGTCCTTGCCGATTTTGCGTATGTAGAAGATGTAACCGAGGATGAATGACAGGGCTGCCATGGGCGCCATTCCGATTACGAAGCTTGCGGGCTGCACGCCGGAAAGGCTGCACATGAGGATGATCGAGGTGTAAGTGGGCAGGAAGCTTTCGGGGATGTGGCGGAAAAAGTTGGTTATAAAGGCCTGTTCTTCCCTTGGAATGTCGTCTTTTACGGAGTCGCGCACGATTTCGCCGCAGATGGTTACCGCGGCTGCGGAGGGAAGGAGTCCGATGAAAATGGGGGCTACCGCCGCGTTGATTCTTCTGTTGTTGAAGAGGGCGTTCAGGTTCTCCTGAGCCAGCTTAAGCTGGTTTCGCTTGTCCAGCATGCCCTGGAGCAGGAAAATTACGTAGACGACCGCTACCAGGGAGAACGTGCTGAAAGAAAATGTGGAGTCTTTAAGCAGCTCTATGGATCCGTTTACGCCGAAATTGAAGAGGAAAAGGCTGAAAAGCACGGTAATTGCCATTGCTTTTGCCAGCTTTACCTTGAATTTCATGAGTGCAACCAGGACGGCGAATAAAATTATAAGTTTTACTATGAGAATGTTCATGTGACCCAACCTGCGATTATCCGGTTTTGTTGTTCTAATGCATAACATTTAAATTATACGCCTGCTCTGCGCGCAATTAAAGATGGAATCTGCGGGAGGTTTTGTACTTTAGCGCTTTAAAGTAGTAAAGGGGGACGGGGGTGCTTTAGCACTTTAAAGTGCTAAAGCACCCCCGTCCCCCTTTAGTCAACTAAAGTGATAAAGCGATGAAGCACCCCCGTCCCTCTTTAGTGTGCTAAAGCGAGGGTGTCCCCAAATGTTAACTTGTAAAATAATGGAAAATTAAATATAATATGTCAGCAACGGTGAGCAAAAATGAATATGGCAAGAGGAGTAAGAGTAAAAAGCTCTACAGGCATTTATCATGTGATGATTCAGGGCGTTAACAGACAGCGTATATTTAATCAAGATAGTGATTGTATAATGTTCCTGAATATGCTGAAAAATTACAAACGTCTGGATAATACAAAGATATTTGCATACTGTCTTATGGATAACCACGTTCATTTGCTGCTTAAAGAAGGCGAAGGCGGTGTTTCATGTTTTATGCACAAACTGGAATGCCGCTATGCTCAGTGGTTCAATAAGCGTTACGGAAGGACCGGATATCTTTTCAGAGACAGATTCAAAAGCGAGCCCGTCGAGGACGACGCATACCTGCTTATGGTTATAAAGTACATACACTTTAATCCGGTTAAGGCCGGGATGTGCAGGGAGCCGGGAGAGTACAGGTTCAGCAGCTTTACGAGTTTGAAGGGGGCGGATGCTGCAGATCCGGCGGATTTCTGCGAGGATGTGGACTTTAAGGAACTGTATGGAATTTTAGGCAAAGAGCGCGTTGTCGACAGCGGAAAGTCTTTTTCTGCAAAGGACGAAATCTGCTGCGTAGACACGCCGGAAGACCGGAAACTGATGGTTTCCGAAGAAAATCTCTATAAATATGCATCTATAAGCGAAGAGGAATTCAAAGTTAAGGAAACCGGGGAAAAGAAAGCTCTGGTGAGCATGCTCTACGAAAAAGGGCTGTCCATACGCAAAATAGGCCAGATAACAAGCCTGAGCGCCACCTACATTTCCAGGCTTCTCTGGGCCGAGTAGACTTTGCAATAAGATAGGCTCTGCAGTATTATAAATCTATGGATATTAAGACTATGGATTTAAACGGCCGCAGGTGCCATATATACGAAGGAACGCCGGGAAG
>JAKSSQ010000097.1 GCA_024403005.1 Clostridia bacterium
AGCTTGCCTGTGAGAACCATTCTGGCAGCGGTAATCTCCTGTTCCTTCTGTGCGATAAAGGATACGAGAATTTCTTCTCCGTAAGAAACGTACTTTGCGGAAGCTGCAATGTCTGCAGTGCTGCAGTTTACGCTCTTATAAAGATTTTCTACGTCTTCTGCGGATTCAGCCTTAAGAACTGCTTCGCGGGAAACTTTGCCGCCTTCAGCGATGACTTCCTCTGCGAACTTTAAGTTCTTGTTCATGTTAAGGCATCTGAGCATGCTGCTCTTATTGGTTCCGTCCACGATAGCTGCAGTGTAATCCGAGAGGAATGCGCTGCCGGCTTCTTTGGAAAGAGCCTGCATTTCTTCGAAATAAGCCTTGTCCAGAAGGAAATCCATGGCCTGCGGGTCCTGGGTTCTTGCCAGGAGGCTCTTGGCTTCCTTTACTGCATTTCCAAGGGTTTCGGGAAGGTCGGAATACTTTTCCTCCGTGTATTTAGCTGCAAATACTTCCGGGGAAATGCGGCCGCAGCGGCTCATCATGGGAGCTGCGTCTCTGCCCATGGCTTCGGACTTTACAAGCACTTTGGCGTTGTGGTAGTCGTACTTTACGCGGAAAGCGTCGATGCAGGCTTTGGAAGGCGCCATGTTTTCCAGTTCTGCGAAGAGGCTGCTTCTGTATTCTGCCAGAGCATCTTCCACCTGCTTTGCAGACATGGCGGACATGTCGGGATATCCGCAGTCCATCATGGTCTTTGCAGCATCTGCGAAAGAGCCGGCGTTAGCCATGCGTTCAGCCTTTTCGGCATTGAGCATCTTGGTTTCTCTTGCCCTGAGTATTGCAGACAGACAAAGGTAATCTTCCTTGATATTCTTCGGCAATTTGCTCACCCCTAACTGAACAGGATACGGGCAACTTCAGAAGACATGCGCTCTCTGCAGTTTTCCATTATTACTTCGATAGTGCAGTTTACGTCGATATTTTCCCTGCGGATTACTAAGCCGCCCATGAAGGAACCTGCGTCTGCAGACTTCTTAAGAGCGCCCTTTCTGCCCTGGGATTCAAGAATTTTATTGGCTTCAGCCAGAACTTTTTCTGCGATTGCAGAATCCTTTCCGGTGAACACAATCTCTTCCTCTCCGGTTTCGCTTGCCTTGGCAGCTAGACCTGCGAGGAAAGGCACATATTTGTCTTCCGGCATGGATGCAACGGACTTTGCAGCTTCTTCGAAAGCCTTTGCAACGAGTGCCTGCTTTTCGGAGAGGACTGCCTTTCTGGATTCCATGGAAGCCAGTCTCTTAATGCCGGCTTCTGCTTCTGCAGCTTCTTTTTCTGCATCCTGCATCTTTGCCTCGAAAGCTTTCTTAGCCTTAGCAGCGTATTCTGCAGTTATTTCTGCAGCTTTTGCCTGCGCACCGGCTGTAATGCTTTCTGCTTTTGCTTTTGCCTCGGACTGAATCTGTGCGATTATTTTTTCAGATCCGTTCATATAAAAACCTCTGCTTTCGGGGTTTATTACAGTGTAATTCTGCTGAGCATCATGAAGGAAGCCAGCAGGTTCAGGATAGCGTAAAATTCTACGGTAATGCAGAAGATCATACCCTTGGACCAGTCGTCGGGCTTCTTAGCCAGGATGTTAACGGAAGCTACGGCTACCTTGCCCTGAGCCAGAGCGGAGAGCAGACCGCCGATTGCGATGGGAAGGCATGCTGCCAGGATTTCAAAGCCAGCGCCTACGGACATCCCCATTGTCAGTTTGGAGAATGCGAGGAACCAGATTACGAAGCCGTAGAGGCCCTGTGTGCCGGGAATAACCTGCAGAATCATAGCCTTACCGAACTTGGAAGGATCTTCGGAAATGAGACCTGCAGCAGCCTGGCCTACCATGCCTGTAGCCTTGGCAGAACCGATACCTGCGAGAAGTGCTGCGAGACCAGCGCCGATAAAACCGATGGCATAACCGCCGATAGTATTAAGTAAATCCATTTTAATTTCTCCTTTTTAAAATTTATCTAAACCTGCCGGTTATCTGACCTTGGCAAATTTACTTGTTGCTTTAAGTGGTCTGAAGGGCTTACCGCCGTCTTCGTAGAACTTACCGAAGAATTCCAGGCACTGGAGTCTAAGGTCGTGTACGAAGCAGCCCAGCAGGTTAAGTCCGAAGTTGAGCGCGTGTCCGATAAGGAATATCAGGATGAACGCAATCACAGACACTGGTGTAATTCCCATGCTTTCTGCCGGCATAGCGGCGATGTTGTTGAATACCTGTGCAACAACGCCTCCTGCGAGCATGAGAGCCATGATTCTGGAATAGGAAAGTATGTCTCCAAACCAGCCCGTTGCCTGGTTATAGAAGCAGGAGAACGGAGCTGTGAGCTTTCCGAGGCCCTTTGCGCTTCTCATGGAGCCGAGCACCAGGATTACTGCGCCTGCAGCGGCAACGATAATGCCAATCTGCTTTGTAGCTGTGCCGAGCAGCACGTTGAGGCCAATCAGGATGAGGCCTGCGAGCAGTACCCACTGTGCGCCTTCGTCCATGAGGGCATCTATTGTCTGGCCCTTCTTAATCCTCTTTCGGAAGTTAATGAACATACCGAAGTTCAGGTGGATAAGGCCGAGAACCATAGCGCCTACGAGGACCATAGTGCTGTCTTCTGTGGGGCTGAACAGCGCCGGAAGACCTTCCCAGGTGCTTTCCGGGTTGAACATGTGCACCAGAATCTTAGGAGCATCGCCGAAGCATCCGCCGGTAAGGAAGCCGCAGATTAAGGTGGAAATTCCGCCGTAGAGCAGCAGTCTGCAGAAGCTTAAAGTTCCTGCTTCCGGCTTTATCTTCTTTAAAGCCACGATGGCTGCGATTATCATGATTATTCCGTAACCGATGTCCGCCATCATGAGTCCGTAGATAAGGACGAAGAAGAAGGACATGGACGGGTTCGCATCCACAGTGCCGTAAGCCGGCAGACTGTACATGTTTGTAACCATGTTGAGCGCATCCGTATATGCGTTGTTGTCCAGCTTTACGGGAACGTCTGCGTACTCCTCTTCTTTCGGCACTTCTGTTTCCCAGGCACATCCGTACTTTTCGAAGACGGGTGCCATCTTTGCTTCGTCTCTTGCGAGAAGCCAGCCGGACATTACCAGGCAGCTTTCGGTTCCCTGAAGGAGGCTTTCCGCCTGCTGCTTTTCCAGCAGAGTGGAAGCCTTGCCGTGAGCCAGTTTAAGATTATCTCTTTCGGGGCCGGCCGCCGTAATTTCGTTCTTAAGTTTTTCTTTTTCCTGCGCAAGTTCTGCGAGCTCTGCGCTTAAGCTTTCTTTAATATCTGCAGGAGTTCCGGACAGACCGGAGAAGTCGGCCTGGATGAACCCGCATTTATGCAGGCAGTCCATAACCTTGTCCGTATCTTCCTTGAGGCAGACAACGCAGACGTACTGCTTTGTCTTGTCTTTGGATATCTGAACAATGTCTGCGCACTCGGTAATCTCCGATAAAGAAGCTTTTATGCTTTCGGGGCTTGCCGCCGCACCAAGCATACCGAGTTTAATGCTGCACCTTTCCGTGGAATTGGTCTCAACAGCCATGTCCATGGCAAGCCAGGGCTCCATGGATTCCAGCGTCATCCTCGTGCTGCTTTCATCCGAAGAGATCTGCCTTATTCTGCTTTCCTTTTCCAGCAGGCCTGCTGCTGTTTTTGCAGCTTCTTCCAGGCCTTCCGAAGAGAGCAGAACGTCTTTTTCCACGCCGGGCTTCTCTGCCAGCAGAGGCGTCTTTACGGGCGCATACTTGCCGAGAAGATCGAGGGCATTGCTCAGCACCTGCAGCTGCGTCTTCGTATTCCCTGTTTCCTCTTCCGATTTAATGAGTTCGGGGAGCCCTTCCTCTTTAATCTCGGAAATATCTACAGAGCCGCAGCTCTGCAGTTCCCGGAGGAATTCCTCCTTGGAAGCACGGGGAACGACCAGGCGCAGTTTTTTCATTTCTGCAATTGCCATTAACCGTTCACTACTTTCTTAACTACTTCTTCCACAGCTGCAGCCATTTTTGCGCCTGCACCGCTGCGGATAGTTTCAATTTCCTTATCCGTATCCTGTCCTATGACAGCTGCGGCATTTCTGCCTTTTTCTTCAGCTTCTGCGACAAGCTTTCTGCCTTCTTCTGCAGCTCTCTGTAGTTCCTCATCTACAAATTTCCTGCCAGCTTTTTCGGCTTCTGCAACCGCCTGCACAGCAGCTGCTTCCGCTTCTGCCTGCATAGCTTTTCCGTCGCTTTCGGCTTTCAGAATGTCATTTACAATATCAAACGACAATTTGAATATAACCTCCTGATTAATCAATAATTGTTTCAGTACAATAGGTTGTAAATATTATTTTACCACATTTATAAGTTCAATAACATAAAAAAAGAGACTCCCCACCCTTAACAAGCGAGGAGTCTGTGAATTTTTACTAGTTCTTAAGGCTCTGCAGAGGAGCGGGGATTCTGCCGCCGCGATTAATGAAATCTTCGGAGGATTCTGTGTGGACAGGCATAATGGGTGCGCTGCCGAAAAGACCGCCGATTTCAATTGTGTCACCCAGCTTTTTGCCGGGAGCCAGGAGAATTCTTGCTGCAGTTGTCTTGTTGTTTACCATGCCGATAGCTGCTTCGTCTGCGATAATTGCAGAGATTGTGGAAGCCGGTGTATCTCCGGGGACCGCAATCATGTCCAGGCCTACGGAGCATACGCAGGTCATGGCTTCCAGCTTATCGATGCAGAGGGTTCCCTTGCTTGCAGCTGCGATCATTCCTTCGTCTTCGGAAACGGGGATGAAAGCGCCGGAGAGGCCGCCTACGGAGGAAGATGCCATTACTCCGCCCTTCTTAACCGCATCGTTAAGCATGGCAAGTGCAGCTGTTGTTCCGTGGGTTCCGCAGGTTTCCAGGCCCATTTCTTCCAGAATTCTTGCAACGGAGTCGCCGATTGCAGGAGTCGGAGCCAGGGAAAGGTCTACGATGCCGAAAGGTGTATCCAGTCTCTGGGAAGCTTCCTTAGCTACGAGCTGGCCCATTCTTGTAATTCTGAAGGCTGTCTTCTTGATTGTTTCAGCCACAACGTCCAGGGGCTGGCCCTTTACGGACTGGAGTGCGTGGTAAACTACGCCGGGGCCGGAAACGCCTACGTTTATGACTCTTTCAGCTTCGCCTACGCCGTGGAAAGCACCTGCCATAAACGGGTTGTCTTCCACTGCGTTGCAGAAGATTACCAGCTTGGAGCAGCCCAGGCCGTCTTCGTCTGCCGTAAGATCTGCGCACTGCTTAACAACACTTCCCATGAGCTTTACAGCGTCCATGTTAATGCCTGCACGGGTTGACCCAATGTTAACCGAAGAGCACACAACATCGGTAGTTGCAAGGGCTTCGGGGATTGAACGGATAAGTTTTTCGTCGGCTTTTGTCATGCCCTTCTGAACGAGTGCAGAATAGCCGCCGATGAAGTTAACGCCGCAAGCCTTTGCAGCTTTGTCCATGGCTTTTGCGAACTGAACGTAGTCGTCTGTTTCGGAAGCGGCTGCTACCAGGGCCATTGGGGTCACGGAAATGCGCTTGTTTACGATGGGGATACCGAATTCGGATTCGATGTCTTCGCCTGTCTTTACAAGCTTTTCCGCATATTTTGTAATTTTATCGTATATCTTGTCGCAAGCCTTCTTAGGGTCTGCATCTGCGCAGCTGAGCAGGGATATGCCCATGGTTATGGTTCTGATATCCAGGTGCTGCTGATCGATCATCTCTATGGTCGAAAGTATGTCTTTTTTATCCAGCATATCGTCTCCTAAATTGTGTGCATTGCGTCAAAGATTTCTTCTCTCTGGATACGGATGGAAAGTTCCATGGACTTGCCGAGTTCGTCCAGACTTTCGGAAATTGTCTTCATCTTTTCGGTAGCCATGCTGATGTCTACAGCCATTACCATTGTGAAGTTGCCCTGAAGGATGGTCTGGGAAAGGTCCAGAACGTTTACATTAAAGGATGCGAGTCTGTTGCAGACCGCAGCGATAATGCCAACTTTATCTTTGCCTACTACTGTTACGATTGCGTTCATGCTATATCTCCTTAAAAATTAATTATTTTCAATCAATAATATCCTATTTTACCTTTATTTCTTCCCCTTCGCAAGAATACTTTAGCGCTTTATCACACTAAAGGGGGACGGGGGTGCTTTAGCACTTTAGCACTTTAAAGCGCTAAACGGGGTCGGGGGTGGTTTTAGGAATAGTTGAAAGGCCTATGCCTACTTAAAGTAGTAATTTACTTCCCATCCTGGCAGGCAGTGGCTGTGGCGCAGGTAAACCTTGTAATCCGGGTTCAGTTCCAGCACCTGCAGCGGCAGCTTCCAGATGTCGTCCACCCTGTGGTAAGCCGACACGAGCATGCGGGGCTTGTAAGTCTTAATCGTCTGCGCAGCACCTGCAATTGCTTTGCTTTCCACGCCTTCCAGGTCCATTTTTATAAGGCTTACGGCTTCTCCGGGAGCATCGCTTCCCTCGCGCCAGCCGAGCATATGGTCTACGCTGTCCGCGTGAACCAATTTGGTCTTATCCTGCAGGGAGCCTCTTCCGCCGCCCTTGGAGAATTCGACCATTTCGTCTTTGTCGCTTACTGCCATGTTTATGAGCCTGCAGTGTTCCAGGCCTACAGTATTTTCGGAGAGCTTGCGGAAATTGCGTTCTTCCGGTTCGACTGCGTAGATTAAAGCCGGAGCTCCGCCTGCGTATTTTATGAATTCTTCTACGGTGTCACCAGTGTAG
>JAKSSQ010000098.1 GCA_024403005.1 Clostridia bacterium
CCGGCCTCAAAGCGGAAGACCTGGCCGGACTTATCTCGTGATTGCGGTCACGGTTCGGTAGAATTACAACTTAGTTATACAAAAACAACAGCCCGGAGCATCCTCCGGGCTGCATTGTTTATATACTGTTTTAGTAGCCCATGGCCTTAATAACCACGTCGGCCTTTTCGTCTCCGACCAGCATTTTAAGCAGGGTGAACGCAACGTCTGCTGCGGTTTCGGGGCAGTAGCTTGTAATGATGTTCTTATCTACTACAATTCTTTCGTCGGGAACCAGATTTACGCCGAACTCTGCCAGCTGCTTCTGTCTGTATGCGCCGTTTAAATGGTAAGTTGTGCAGCGTCTTCCCTTAAGAACTCCGCTCTTTCCGACAGGCAGGGCGCCGACGCAGATACTTGCGATAATCTTTCCCTTTGCATCGAATTCTCTGATTAAATCAAGGAAAGGTTCGCTGTAACCTTCTTCGTAAAAACCGAATTCTTCGAAACCTCCGGGGATAGCCAGTGCATCGTAGTCGTCCACGCGGATTTCGTCGTAGGTCTTATCCATCTTTGCGGTCACGCCGAATGTGGATGTAACTTCCTTTGTAAATCCGCAGGTTACAACGTCGATATCGTATTTATAATCGTTCCTTGCCCATCCGCATACGTCAACGAAGGGTGCAAATTCCATATTTTCAAAGCCTTTGCAGCAAAACAGCAGTACTTTCATTGGGTCAATCCTTTCTTTCGGGAATCATTAAAAAGTTTATATCTTGAATTTACCACTGCCGGCCCGATTTGTCCACCCTCCAATTGGGGAGAATTGGTGAATTATCTGCCCTGCGTTTGCATAGGAGTATCATTTAGGCTATAATGATTTAGCAAGTTAATTCAGGATATTTATACAGTAAAGAAAGGCAATAGATATGAAATACACATATATGACAAAGGGCGTATGCTCCAGCGCAATCCACTACGACGTAACAGACGGCAAGATCCACGATGTATCCTTCGTTGGCGGCTGCAACGGCAACCTCAGAGCTATCGCTAAGCTCGTAGAAGGCAAGGATGCTACAGAAATCATCGGAATCCTCAAGGGCAACAAGTGCGGATTCAAGAACACATCCTGCGGCGACCAGCTGGCTCTCGCACTGGAACAGGCACTGGCAGAACAGGCTCAGGCATAAGGCTAAAGCATAGACTTTATTAATAGCAAGACCAAAAGAGCGGCTTCGGCTGCTCTTTTAGGCTGTTTATTTTTCTATCCACACACTACACTATCTGCATACAACGGAGAATTGTTATGAGTAAAACCGGCAACGTAATCGAACGCCGCGGAAATAAAGTTGTTAAGAAATTCGCTTCCCGAATCAATTTCGTGAAGGAATCAAATATATACGAAAAGCTTAAAGGCTCCGGCCTTGCGCCCGAAATGTACGGCGCGCTGGACGGAGAAATCGAGCTGGAATACGTAGAAGGCCCTAACTTCTACCAGAACTATCTGGCAGCAGGCACAGACCCTGCAGCGCAGGTTAAATGCTTCGAAGACTTCTACAGATGGTACATGAAGTACAGAGAAATCACCAATATCGGCATCGGCGACATGGATTTCGAAGACTTCATCGCCCTTGACACCGGCCTTAAGGCCATCGACTTCGAGCACTGCAAGCCCTGCTCCATGGAAGAAGACATCGCCTACCTGGCATGCCTTATAGCCATGTATCCCCACGGCTACACGACTGCAGGCATGGAGAGCGCAAAGCTCTTCGTATGCGTTGGGTCAAGCTGCATGAACTGGCAGGCAGACACCCTTTCCCGCGTGACCCCATTAGCGGCAGAACGCGTTGAAAAACAGCTCGGCCTTCGCCGCAACGTAGGCATGGCCCACTACCTGGCAGCTTATTTCAGCACCACCGGTGTAGTTCTGGCAGGCGGCAAGTCTTCCAGAATGAAGCAGGACAAAAAGCAGATGATGGTAGACGGAAAGACCATGCTGGAAGCTTCCGCAAACCTGATTGGCTTTATGCCCAAGCGCATTATTTCCGCCGCAGCAGGCGAAGAAATAAGTTTCCCCGGCTTCGAAACTGTAAACGACAGCTACACGGACAGAGGCCCAATGGAAGGCATCGTAAGCTGCCTTAAATCCAGCAACCAGCCCTGGACTCTGTTCCTTACCTGCGACATGCCTCTTCTTACAGAGAAGCTCTTAAGGCTCTTCTTAAGCTACCCCAAGGACGAGGCAGACGCATTCATGTTCACAGCAGGCGGCAAGAGACAGACCTTCCCGCTTCTGCTCCGCACGGAAAACGCCAGCAGAGCGATGCAGGACGCTGTGGACAACAACGAATACGCTGTACAGCTTGCCATAGAGCGCAGGCTTAAAATAAAAACCATAAATGCAGAGGATTTCGGAGATTTCGTTCCTAACATGCTCTGGAACATAAATACCCCGGAAGACTACGAAAAAATCACAAAATAAAGGCGTAAAAATGGAAAAAATACTGGTTATTAACCCCGGAAGCACATCCACTAAAATTGCGGTGTACGACGGTGAAACTCAGGTGCTTGTGCACAACATCATGCACCCGGCAGACGTTCTGGACGAGCTGGGAACCACTTTCGACCAGCTGGACTACAGAACAAAGATGATCTCCGAAGTTCTGCAGGAGATGGAAATTGCAGACGATAGTTTTGACTGCATAATGGGCAGAGGCGGCGGAAT
The DNA here is from genome assembly GCA_024403005.1 of Clostridia bacterium. GTDB lineage: Bacteria > Bacillota > Clostridia > Peptostreptococcales > Anaerovoracaceae > RUG11894. Next base: position 2,705 of record JAKSSQ010000098.1, read on the forward strand.
TCCCAACCTTCTTACAGGCGGCTACCGCGTAAACGACGTGCTGCTCAACACTGCACAGTTCAACCCGCTCTTCGACCACGCTTCCAACATCGGTGCTGCATTGGCTCAGCGCTTTGCCGTAAAATCCGGCTGCGACGCCTACATTTACGACGCAGTAAGCGCAGATGCCCTCGCTCCCATCGCAAAGGTTACAGGCTTTAACAAGATGCAGCGCATAAGCCTCTGCCACGTGCTCAATGCCCGCGCACAGGCTATTAAATACGCAAAATCCATCGGCAAGACCTATGCGGACATGAACCTTATTGTAGTTCACATGGGCGGCGGAATTACAGTATCCGCACACGCCAAGGGCGTTATGGTGGACATCGTAAGAGACGACGAAGGCCCCATGTCTCCCACAAGAAGCGGCCTCGTGAACGCAACGGCCCTGGTGGAAGCCTGCTACAGCGGCGAATTCACTAAGGACGAAATGATCAAGAAGATAAGAGGCGACGCAGGCTTTGTAAACCTTCTCGGCACAAATTCCGCTATCGAAGTGGACGAAAGAGCTCAGAAGGGCGATGCCTACGCAAAGCTCGTCTACGAAGCAACCGGCTACCAGGTAGCAAAGGGATGTCTCTCCCTGCTGGGCTGCTTTACAGAAAAGGCAGATGCTGTAATCTTAACCGGCGGACTCGCACACTCTGATGCGCTCACCGGCTTCATTAAGTCCCGCGTGGAAAGCATTATCCCCGTGGTCGTAATGCCCGGCGAAAGCGAAATGGAAGCTCTGGCCTACGGCGGCCTGCGCATCCTCCGCGGCGAAGAAGAAGCGAGACCCGAATACAATTTTTAGTTTGCAGGTTATAAAAGAGGAGAATTTAAAATGATTATGAACGAATCCATCAAGACTCTGCTCGAAAGACGCAGCGTAAGAAGCTACAAGCCCGAACACATTACAGACGAACAGATGAACACAATTCTGGAAGCTGGCAAGTACACTCCCACAGGAATGGGCCACCAGAGCGTTACTTTCGTTGTAATTAAGAACAAGGAAATCCGCGACAAGCTGTCCGCTATGAACGCAGCAGTTCTCGGCTCCACAAGCGATCCCTTCTACGGAGCACCCGACGTAATCGCAGTTCTCGCAGATGCTGAAATCTCCGGAACATGGATGGAAGACGGCGCTCTGGCTATGGGCAACCTCATGAACGCTGCACAGGCTGTAGGCGTTAACTCCTGCTGGATCCACAGAGCAGGCCAGGTTTTCGACAGCGCTGAAGGCAGAGCTATGGCAGACTCCTGGGGCGTTCCCGCAGCTTGCAAGGGCATCGGTTTCTGCATTCTCGGATATGCAGACGGCGAAATTCCCGCTCCCAAGGCAAGAAAAGAAAACTTCGTAATAACAGTAGAATAATAAAATTTCAAAAAAGGTACACTTATATTACAAGGCGGTAACATTAGTGTCATCGCCTTGTTTTATGGTATAATTATTTCATGAAAAAATTAATGGTATCAGCGCTCACTATTGCGCTTGCAGCTGCAAGTTTCGCAGGCTGCACACAAACAGAACCGGTTCTGCCCGGCGACGTTTCCGCAAAGCCCAACGCTGCGCAGGAAACAGTAACGCATACCGTTGAAGAAATTCAGAACTATGCGGAATCGGATGCAACCATCTGGGAATTTGTCCAGGATTTGCTTCCAAATTACATAGTGTATAAGAGTGCCGGCGGAAAATTTGCTTATTCACCCATCGACAGAAGCCTTCCCCAGTCCGATTACAACTGGGACAATCTGGTTGAGGTCAGAACCTCTCCCAGAGAAGTCGAATACCGCGTAGACGGCGAGAAAGTGTCCCTTAAGGGCATAGATGTATCCGTTTACCAGAACAGTATCGACTGGCAGAAAGTTGCTGCAGACGGTGTGGATTTTGCATTTATCAGGCTTGGCTACAGAGGCTACAGCTCCGGAAAACTGGTGCTGGACGAAAAGTTCGCCGAAAATGCCGCAGGGGCAATTGATAACGGCATCGGAACAGGCGTATATTTCGTAACCCAGGCAGTAAATCCGCAGGAAGCCGTGGAAGAAGCTAATTTCGTCATCGAAAACATTAAAGGTCTGGACATAACCTGGCCCATCGTTATCGATATCGAAGACGCTGCAAGCGCGGAAGCCCGCACAGCTCTCCTTACTCAGCAGGAACGCACGGACAATGCCATTGCTTTCTGCGAAAAGATTAAGGAGGCAGGCTATACGCCGATGCTCTACTGCAACATAAGGTGGTTCATCGAAAAGCTGGACATTACCAGAATTGCCGACTACGACAAGTGGTTTGCTCAGTACTTCCGCAAGCCTTTCTTCCCGTATGCTTACCAGTGCTGGCAGTATACGAACACGGGCAGGGTAGACGGTATAACAGGAAATGTAGACATGAATATCTGCTTCAGGGATTACGGGGAGCAGAAAAAAGGGGATTAATTAAAAAAGGAGAAGAGATCTATGGAACCAAGAAGACTTTGTAAATCCAGCACAGACAAAGCTCTTACCGGTGTATGCGGCGGCTTCGCTGAATATTTCGGCGTCGACTCCCTCATCGTAAGGCTTGTGCTTGTGCTTTTCACCCTCGTGTGGGGCGCAGGACTGTGGTTTTACATAATCGCAGCCCTTATAATGCCTAAAGAAGAAGCTGTTTACGGCAGAGAAAACATCGGAAGATACACTCCCAGCAGCATGGATTCCGCATCCTATTCGGAAGCGGAAGTAAAAGACGGCGAATTCGAATCTCAGACAGGCAGCTATACTCAGGACGAACCTAAGTATTACTACGATCGCCAGCCGGCGCCTCAGAGAGCTTCCTCGTCTGCAACTTTCGTAATCGGCGTAGTTCTGGTGGCTATCGGAGCTCTGTATCTCTTAAGATACTTCCTCCCGAGATTCCCCATAGCGCCATTATTTGCGGCAGCAGCTATCCTCTTAGGAATTGCACTTATAGTAAAAAGACACTAATTTAAGCGCCGAAAGGCGCAGGATACCATGAACACAACTAAGCGCAGCAAACTTAAATTACATCTTGGATACGGCTTTGGTTATATTACCGATGCCTGCTTTTACCAGTTTCTGGCGTCCTATCAGATACTGTTCCTTACAAGCGTTGCCGGCATGAGCGCCGCCGACGCAGGAACCATATATTCAGTTACCATGCTTGCAGATGCTGTATTCAGCATCTTTATCGGCAAGATTTCTGACAGCTTAAGATGCCGCTTCGGAAGAAGGCGGCCTCTTTTGCTTGCGGCAGGCATATTAATGCCGGCAAGCTTCGTAATGATGTTCCGCACGCTGGACGCCCCCAGAGACACCCAGATGCTCTACTACATAATCTGCGGTTTCCTGTTCTGGATAGGCTATGCGACATTCTTCGTGTGCTACCAGGCTCTCGGCGCAGACGTTGCAACGGACTACGACGAACGCATTGTGGTCAACAGCTACTCCAGAGTATTTAACCTGGCAGCAGCCTTTATCGGAACTTCTTTGCCCATGACCATAATCGTGGCCATGACGAACGGCGGAATGGTTCCGAAAAAAGCCTGGATGGTCTACGCACTCATGCTTGCCGGACTGGTGCTTTTCAGCCAGCTTACCTGCTGGAACGTAACGAGAGGGTGCGAGCGCCCCGTCTACGAAGAGGACATAGAAAAGCAGAGCATAGCAGGGTTCATAAACGACTGCAGGCAGCTTTTCCAGCTCCGTCCTTATTTAAAGCTTATTTGCTCCAAGATCATGAGCAACTTCGCCTATACCGTGTACACAGGTACTCTGGTATTCTACCTTACTTTCAACATGGGTATAAGCAGCACGTTTACCACGGTAATTTACGCGCTGAGCTCAATCCTCAGCCTTATAATGGTGCCTCTGGTTGCTAACCTGGCCATGAAGTTCGGAAAG
>JAKSSQ010000099.1 GCA_024403005.1 Clostridia bacterium
CTGCTGCTTCTTTACTTCCCACGATTTAGGGCTTGCAGTTGGTTCTGCCGTATCCATCGCTGCAGACATGGGCGTAGACAGCAGAGTTATGTATTCTGCCGGCGTCGGCGCAATTAAGGCCGGCTTAATCGCAGAAGATCTGCTCTGCATCGCTATTCCCATCAGCGTAAGCGGAAAGAGCGTTTACTTCGACAGAGAAGAATAAGCAGCTTAATCTGCAAAAGCTTTAATATCTATTCGAATAATTCAGTAGAGAAATATCTCATGCCGCTGTCTGCAAAGAGAGCGGCTATTGTTTTGCCTTCGTTTCCGGGAAGCTTTGCAATTTTAACCATGGAAGCAAGAGCTGCGCCGGAAGAAATGCCTACCAGATAGCCCTCTTCTCTTGCGATTAAGCGTGCATATTCAATGGCTTCTTCGTCGGTTATCTGAGTGAGGCCATCGATTAAGCCTGTATCGAGAACGTCGGGGATGAGTCCGTCACCGATGCCCTGGATTGCGTGGGGGCCAGCACTTCCGCCTGCAAGAAGTGCGGAGTTTGCGGGCTCGAGGGCTACGATCTGAACCTCTTTATTCTGAGCCGTACGATATCGTGCGATGCCTGTAATGGTGCCGCCGGTGCCGATGCCTGCTGTAAAGATATCGATGTCCCCGTCTGCGTCTTCCCACAGCTCTCTTCCGGTGTTTTCGTAGTGAGCCAATGGATTAGCCTGGTTTACGAACTGGCCTGCCAGAATGCTTCCGGGAATGGATGCTGCAATTTCCTCTGCCTTTGCGATGGCTTCGGGGATGCTTCCTGCTGCGGAAGTTTCAACCAGTTCGCCTCCGTAGATTCTTATGAGCTTTTTTCTTTCTTCGGACATATCTTCCGGCATTACGATAATAACCCTGTAGCCCCTTGAAATTCCAACGGCGCAGAGGCCTATTCCGGTGTTTCCGGATGTAGGTTCAACGATGGTGCCTCCGGGCAGAAGTCTTCCGGTCTTTTCTGCATCGTCGATAATCGCCTTTGCAATGCGGTCTTTGGTGGAACCTGCCGGATTGAAGTATTCCAGCTTAGCCAGCAGTTTATTATTTAAACCCAGCGTCTTTTCGATTTTTTCCAGTCTAACGAGGGGTGTGCGTCCGATAATCTGGTCCATGGATGTGTAGATGTTTGACATGTTGTCCTCCTTGAAATGCAATAAAAAACGGGAAGCCTGATGGCTTCCCGGTAATTTCTCTGCATATTAACGATTTAAAGCTATTTCGTTAAAACATGTTACACGGATGAAGCGCATCAGAAAATGGTGTGGAACAGCATCCACACATACAACATGCCTTATTCATAGCTGCTGCATTAAATTTTCTCATGGTTTACTCCGTGAACAGAAATAATTATCTATACTGCTAGTCTATGCTAAATAATTTCCGCAGTCAACAAAAATTTTCTGAATTAATTATGTGTTGATTGGGTCACGCATTTTATATACAATATAGCGTACAAGGGATGAACCCAATCAACCGAAGGAGAATACAATGATAAGAAAAGCAACACAGGCAGATATAGACAGAGTGGCTCAGATCTACGACGACCACAATTCCGCAGAAGTTACAGGAAAGAACTGGTCCAACTGGAGACTTAACCTCTATCCCGTAAGAGCTACCGCACAGAACGCGCTGGATCACGGATGGCTTTGGGTTGGAGAAGACGAAAAGGGCATTTTCGGAAGCTACATCCTTAACAAGAACCAGGCAGAAGAATACAAGCAGATTCCCTGGCACTTCGAAGCACCGGACGATAAGGTTATGGTAATCCACACTCTCTGCATCGCTCCTGAGCGTCGCGGAGAAAAGAAGGGTCAGGAATTCATCGAATTTGCAGACGGCGTAGCTAAGGACATGGGCTGCGAAGTTATAAGAATCGACACATGGGAAGGCAACCTCCCCGCACAGGCTCTCTACAAGAAGATGGGCTACGAACTTGCAGGCGGCTGCGATTTCTTCTTCGCAAACGCTTACATGAACCCCCTGGTTTGCCTGGACAAAAAGCTCTAAAAAATCTTAAAACGCATATTAATCCGAAGATTTCAGCAAAAATCAGCTTCGAATCTTCGGATTTTTTATAAATTTCTGCGAAAACAACATCTACATACACTTGTTAAAACAAATAAATTGTTGATTTGTATACAATCATACAGTACAATTAATTATTATTGTTTTTAGGAGGATATTATTTTAATGTCTAAAGAATTTTCCAAAGTCCTCATTGCCAACAGAGGAGAAATCGCCATAAGAATCATGCGTGCCTGCCACGACTTAGGGCTTTCCACAGTTGGCATTTACTCCAACGAAGATACTAACTCCCTCTTCAGAACCTTTGCAGACGAAGCCTATCTTATCGGCGAAAACCAGTCCCCTCTGGGTGCTTATCTGGACATCGCAGGCATCGTAGACCTGGCAAAGAGAAGAAATGTAGACGCTATCCACCCCGGATACGGCTTCCTTTCCGAAAACGCTGAATTCGCTAAGGCCTGCGAAGAAGCAGGCATTAAGTTCATCGGCCCCTCTTCCAAAGTTCTCGGACAGATGGGCGATAAGCTGGCAGCAAAGGCAACCGCAATTGCCTGCAATGTGCCCATTATTCCCGGCTCCACCAAGCCTCTGGAAGATGTAGAAGAAGCAGTTTCCAAGGCAGAAGAATACGGCTACCCCATTATTCTTAAGGCTGCAGCAGGCGGCGGCGGACGCGGCATGCGCAGATGCAACAACGAAGACGATGTAAGAAGAGAATTCGCCCTCGTTAAGAGCGAAGCCAAGAAGGCGTTCGGCAACGAAGACATCTTTATCGAAAAGTTCCTCGTTGAACCAAAGCATATCGAAGTACAGATCCTGGCAGACGAACAGGGCCACATCTACCACCTGGGCGAAAGAGACTGCTCTCTGCAGAGAAGATACCAGAAGGTTGTAGAATACGCACCCGCATGGTCCGTTCCTAAGGAAATCGTAGAAGCCATTCGTAAGGACGCTGTTAAGATTGCGGCTCACGTAGGCTATACAAACGCAGGTACCGTTGAATTCCTGGTAGACCAGGCTTCCGGCAACCACTACTTCATCGAAATGAACCCCAGAATCCAGGTAGAACACACCGTAACCGAACAGGTTACAGGCATCGACCTGGTAAGAGCGCAGATTATGGTAGCAGAAGGCCACTCTCTGGACCATCCGTTCATTGGCCTCACTAAGCAGGAAGACGTTAAGATCAACGGCTTCTCCATTCAGTGCCGTGTAACCACAGAAGACCCTGCAAACGGCTTCGCACCGGACAACGGCAAGATTACTTCTTACCGCACAAGCGGCGGTTTCGGCGTTCGTCTGGACGGCGGCAACGCATCCACAGGCTCCGTAATCTCCCCCTACTACGACTCCCTGCTCGTTAAGGTTACATCCTGGGACAGCTCCTTCGTAGGTGCCTGCCACAGAGCGGCAAGAGCTGTAAACGAAACACATGTAAGAGGTGTTAAGACCAACATCCCCTTCATTACCAAGCTTATAAACCACCCGGTATTCCAGGCCGGCAAGTGCCACACCAAGTTTATCGACGACAATCCGGACCTGCTGGACGTAAACACAGGCGCAGACAGAGCCACAAGAGTTCTCAAGTACATCGCTCAGATTCAGGTGGACAACCCCAGCGCAGAACGCCATCAGTACGATGCACCCAGATTCCCCCTGCCTGCAGGCAAGGAGCTTAAGGGCATTAAGCAGATTCTGGATGCAGAAGGCCCCGAAGCAGTTTCCAAGTGGGTATTAAATCAGAAGAAGCTGCTCATTACCGATACAACCATGAGAGACGCTCACCAGTCCCTGCTTTCCACAAGAATGCGTACAAGAGACATGGTTAAGGGCGCAGAAGGCACAGCAGAAATCTTAAACGACTGCTTCTCTCTGGAAATGTGGGGCGGCGCTACTTTCGATACAGCTTACAGATTCCTCTTCGAATCTCCCTGGGAAAGACTCCAGATGCTGCGCGAAAAGATTCCAAACATCCCCTTCCAGATGCTCCTGAGAGGTTCCAATACTCTGGCTTACTCCGCAATGCCGGATAACTTCATCCGCGCCTTTATTAAGGCTGCTGCAGAAAACGGCATCGACGTATTCCGCGTATTCGACTCCCTCAACTGGATTCCCAACATGGAAGTTGCCATGGACGAAGTTCGCAACCAGGGCAAGCTCCTGGAAGCAACCATGTGCTTCACCGGTGACATTCTTGACCCGAAGAACGACAAGTACAACCTCAAGTACTACGTTGAAATGGCTAAGGAACTGGAAAAGAGAGGCGCAAATACCCTCTGCATTAAGGACATGTCCGGTCTGCTTAAGCCCTACGCAGCTAAGAAGCTCGTTACAACACTCAAGCAGGAAATCGGCATCCCCATCCACCTCCACTCCCACGATACAACAGGCAACCAGGTTGCAACATACCTCATGGCTGCAGAAGCCGGCGTAGACATCGTAGACTGCGCTACAGCATCCCTTTCCAGCCTTACATCCCAGCCCTCCATGTCCGCAGTTGTCGCTGCTCTGCAGGGCCAGGAAAGAGATACAGGCCTGGATCTTCAGGAAGTACAGCGCCTGGACAACTACTGGGCAGACGTACGCTTGCGCTACGAAAACTTCGACCACGGTCTTAAGACACCGACAACAGACATTTACCGCTTCGAAATTCCCGGAGGCCAGTATACAAATCTGCAGCCTCAGGTTGTTTCCCTCGGTCTGGGTTCCAGATTCGAAGAAGTTAAGGAAATGTACAAGAAGGTTAACGACATGCTGGGCGGCATCATAAAGGTTACACCGTCCTCCAAGATGGTAGGCGACCTGGCAATCTTTATGGTTCAGAACGACCTTACTCCCGAAAACATCCTGGAAAAGGGCAAGGGTCTCTCCTTCCCGGATTCCGTTGTTACATTCTACAAGGGCCTCATGGGCCAGCCCTACGGCGGATTTAAGCCGGAAGGCCTGCAGGAAATCGTGCTCAAGGGCGACAAGCCTATTACAGACCGCCCGGGCGCATACCTCAAGCCCATCGATTTCGACGCAGTACGCGAAGAAATGAAGGGCTTCATGGACGAAGACAAGATCAACGACATGGGAGTTCTCTCCTACTGCCTCTTCCCCAAGGTTTACAAGGACTACCAGAAGCACCGCCAGGAATACGGCTACATCATGAGAATGGGTTCACACGTATTCTTCAACGGTCTTGCTATCGGTGAAACCAATAAAATCAACATCGAAGATGGTAAGACTCTCGTTATCAGATACCTGGGTCTGGGCGACCAGCACGACGACGGTACAAGAACAGTTAACTTCGAGCTTAACGGAAGCAGAAGAGAAGTCGAAGTACCCGACAAGAGTGCAGTCGTTAAGGGCCGCCAGGCAGTTATGGCAGATCCGGAAGACAAGTCTCAGGTTGGTTCATCCATCCCGGGCCTCGTCGTAAAGGTAAACGTAAAGCCGGGCGACGTCGTAGAAGAAAACCAGACACTTGCAGTTATCGAAGCCATGAAGATGGAAACTTCCGTAGTTGCAAGAATGGCAGGCGTTGTAGACAGCGTTCTCGTATCCGACGGTACAACCGTAAAGGCCGGAGAACTGCTCATGACATTAAAGACAAAGTAACATAATGTCTTTCTAACCCCGCTTAGGAGTAAAATATTAGTATAAACCGTTTATCAGAAAGGGGACAGTTATGGCTATTAAAAACAGAAACCTGGTATTTTCAGACGAAAAAGTAAAGATTAACAGAGCTGCAATAGAACATCGTGCAACCTGGATGGGATTAACCTACGAGGAAGGCCTTAAAGCCGGCGCAGACGCAGAAGCTATCGCAAGAGCTGCTATCCGCAGAACAGGCAATAACACAGGCTGCAATATTAAGAAGAATATGGCAGATCCGGAAGACATAAAGGAATTCTCCGAACAGTTCCTTTCAGACCTTACAAAGACATCTTTCCAGATGGACGTGGTTCAGAAGGACAAAGACAATCTGAAGATTGAATTCCACTACTGCCCCCTGGTAGAAGCTTGGCAGAAGCTGGGATTCGACGATGAAACCTGCGCAAAGCTGTGCGACATCGCCATGGACGGCGACCGCGGCATTGCAGAATCCATGGGATATAAGCTGGAACTTACAGATACCATCGCAGCAGGATGCGATGTCTGCAAGCTGCATTTCCACAAATAAATCGCAGGTTTAACGAATATTACTCATGAAAAAAGCCCGTTCGCTTTGAACGGGCTTTTCCAATACTTTCTTATTTGCACTTTTCTACGAAATACTTAAACAGTGGTTCTGCTTCGGAGCCGGGCATCTTTTCCGGGTGCCACTGAACGCCGAATGCGCACTTCTTGCCGGGGATGGCGATACCTTCTACCAGGCCGTCGAAGCTTGTAGCTGTAACTTCCAGGCCTTCTCCAAGATCCTTAACTGCCTGGTGGTGCCAGGAATTAACTCTCATGCCTTCGATGCCGAGGACCTTTTCCAGGAAGCCTCCCTTTGTAAAGCTTACGCTATGTACAGCCAGTCTTCCGTTGTCTGCTGCGTTGGAGTGGTTAAAGGTTGCTCCGCCCTGGATCT